>NZ_CP098478.1:2420736-2723328 GCF_023702675.1 Acinetobacter sp. C26M | reverse complement strand
TTGCCTTTCAGTAAAACTATTCCGTAATGTCGCTATGATCGCTGCAATAGGAACTAACTTATGCTAATCGGGAGTTAGATTTTTACGCAGAACGACATTTAAGTAAAGTAAATGCAAGAGTTTAATCATTTATTCAAAAAGTGATATGGCAATTCTATCTGAAAGTATTGTTATTTGAGCAATTACTCTAATTTTTTGTAAAAATATAACGCTTATACAATTAAAAAAAGCCGAAATGTATAAATATAGTGTGTATAAAAAACAAACATTCAGAATCAAGATATGATGATGAAAACAATGATCAAGGAGAATAAAACATGGAAACCTTATCTTATAATATAAAAATTTATGCAACCCCTGAGAAAGTTTGGGAAGTTCTGTGGACACCAGAAAGCTATCAAGCATGGACAAAATTCTTTGCCTGCGATTCGACTATGACCACGGATTGGAAAGTGGGTGGTAAAACCTATTTCGGAGATGGCAAAGGCAATGGCATGATCTCTACCATTGAAAGCATAGATGAACCCAAAGAGATTGTTTTTAAGCATCTTGGGATGATTGAGAACGGCAAGGAGGATCTAGAAAGTGAGGCTGTAAAGTCTTGGGCAGGTGCTTTGGAAAAATATATGCTGTTTGATTTTAATGGTGAAACGCAATTACATGTGGAGGTCGATATTCAACCAGAGCATGTAGAGTTTATGAATAAAGGCTTCGATCAGGGACTTGCTATGGTGAAGCATTTAGCTGAGAAATAAGTTATTGCGAAACGATTCTTTAGCGGACAATTGCTGCGTTATCTCGATTCAAAAATGGATCAATCTTGATTTTTTTGAATTGTCTGGTTGAAACAATACGAAAATGAGTTGTGATCTGCTATTCTATGTCACTTCATTTTTTACTTAATCGAGGCAGAGATGACGCAACAAAACGCTCAATCGACTTCTGAACAAACACTTTCCGAAAACGATTTAATCGCACAGCGTCATGCCAAATTAAAGCAAATTCAAGAGACTGCAAAACAAACGGGTAAGAGCCCGTGGCCAAACACGTTTAAACGTGAGCACTATGCAGCTGATTTGCAAGAACAGTTTAAAGATCAAGATAAGGCGCAAATAGAAGGCGCTGAAAAAGTTTATGTAAAAGTTGCTGGCCGAGTGATGTTGAACCGTGGATCATTTATGGTGATCCAAGATATGACAGGTCGTATCCAACTTTATGTTGACCGTAAAGGTTTGCCAGCTGATATTTTAGAAACCATTAAAAGTTTAGACCTTGGCGATATCATCGCTGCTGAAGGTTATATTGGACGTTCGGGTAAGGGCGATTTATATGTACACCTTGAAGGTTTTGAATTACTGACCAAATCACTTCGTCCACTTCCAGATAAATTCCATGGTTTAACCGATACAGAAGCTAAATATCGTAAACGTTATTTAGATTTGATCGTAAATGAAGAAACACGTAAAACCTTTGAAATTCGTGCCCAAGTGGTTGCAGGTATTCGTGCTTTCTTGACCAACGAGCGTTTCATGGAAGTTGAAACACCAATGATGCATGTGATTCCTGGTGGTGCATCTGCCAAGCCATTCGTAACGCATCATAATGCTTTGGACATGGAGCTTTATTTACGTGTTGCACCAGAACTCTATTTAAAACGTCTTGTTGTGGGTGGTTTTGAGCGTGTGTTTGAAATTAACCGTAACTTCCGTAATGAAGGGGTTTCAACACGTCACAACCCTGAATTCACTATGATTGAATTCTATCAAGCCTATGCTGATTATAAAGACTTGATGGTATTGACTGAAAACATGCTTGAAAAATTGGCAGTTGATATCTTGGGTTCTACTGATGTGCCTTATGGTGACGAAGTCTATAGCTTCAAAGGCCCGTTCAAGAAAATCTCAATGTTTGATGCAATTCTTGAGAATAATCCAGACTTCACACCTGAAAATGTCAATGATCGCGAATTCTTGGCGAAATTTACCAAAGACGTTTTAAAAGAGCAGGTGAAACCAGGTTTTGGTTTAGGCAAATTACAAACCATCGTATTTGAAGAAACCGTAGAAACTAAACTGCGTCAGCCGACGTTCATTACTGAATATCCAGCTGAAACTTCACCACTTGCTCGTCGTAATGATGATAATCCACATATTACCGATCGTTTCGAGTTCTTTATCGGTGGTCGTGAGTTGGCAAATGGTTTCTCTGAGTTAAATGACCCGATTGATCAGGCTGAGCGTTTCCAAGCACAGGTTGCAGAAAAAGATGCTGGTGATGATGAAGCAATGCATTACGACGCTGACTTTATCGAAGCGTTGGAATACGGTTTACCACCGACAGCAGGTCAGGGCATCGGTATTGATCGTTTGGTGATGCTATTCGCGAATGCAGCAAGTATTCGTGATGTATTGTTATTCCCTCATATGCGCCGTAAAGATTAATTCTTTGATTAATAAAAAAAGCCACTTTAAAAGTGGCTTTTTTTATGTTGACTGATTATTCTGCTTGCATATCTTTTTCTAATTTATCAGCAGCTTGCATAATTTTAGGTGTAATGGCATCCATTTGTTTGTAGCCCACTTGCATACTTTTTTGCATGACAATTGGCATTTTATCAATAGTCGATTGTCCTACAGGCGTTTTATAAAATTTAATCATACCGTCGATTTCTTCTTGGTTAAACTCTTCAGCATAGATTTTAATCATTTCAGGTTCTAATTTTGCCCAGGTTAATTCTTCTTGCATAATTTTGCTGAGTTCCTGAGTGTAGTTAACAACTGCAAGCTCCTGTTTGGTTGTTAATTTTCTCCCTTGAGTGATTTTTTCTATACTTGAATGCATCAGAGTATTTATCTGCTGGCTTCTTTGGCCAAGAAGTTGTTCTGACTTGGTAATCTTTAATAATTCTTTGACAGATTCTTTTGATGCAGGTTGAGCAAAAGCAGGGATGGAAATTGCCATCATGATAAATATCGCAATAATTTCTTTCATTATTTGATTTCAGTGGTGTTGTCGATGAATTAAATGTTACTGACTGGCATCAATTATTGTCAATTTATCGTGCATGTTAAAAAATGTAATTGTTTCGTTTGACGATTGAAAACTACTCATAAACCAACGATCATGTGACCATAAATAAATTTGAGAACAGTTTGGATATGTTTTTAAAAAAATCGCTTTATATCGCATTATTCGCTTCTCTTTCTTTCCCAGTATTTGCACAGGGTCTTGTGCTCAATGATGAAAATTTAAGAACTGATCTGAATTGGCTCAACCAACAAGGCGTGATTCAGATCAGTACTTCAACTTGGCCAATGAGCGGTGATGAAATTCAACGTGCATTGTCTCAAGCAAAGATTAGTAATAATACGCAGCAAAAAGTTGTGAATTCTATTGTAAATGCCTTACAAGCAGACAATGCAACTGTGAAAGTTGGCTTGCATGCTGGAACAGATCTAAAGACTGTCCCTCAAGCATTTGGTGATAATCAGAAATCTCAATACCAAGCTGCAGTTGAGTTGAATGCAGGGGGCGAAAATTGGGATGCTAAACTGCGTGTGAATGGCGAAAAAGATCCATTGATTGATAATGGGCATGATGCAAATGTTGAAGGTTCATATATTGCAGGCAAGCTTTGGAATCAGTGGGTGATTGCGGGTCAGATTCCTACTTATTGGGGACCTGGACATGATGGCAGTTTGATCCGTGGTGATACAAGTCGTCCAGTCTATGGTGTGACCGCACAACGTGCAGTGCAAAATGCATTTGAAACAAAATGGCTCTCTTGGATTGGTCCTTGGCAATATCAAGCTTTTGCTGGGCAACTAGATGACTATAAAGCGGTGCCAGACGCTAAATTAATTGGTTTGCGCTTAACAGCTCGTCCATTCCCAGCTTTAGAGGTTGGTGCTTCACGTGCAATTCAATGGGGTGGTGACGGACGACCAGAAAGTCTAAGCTCACTTTGGGATGCCTTCACTGGAACCAAAGATAATGGCGGTACAGGAAAAGCTGATCCATCTAACCAGATTGCAGGTTTTGATGGTCGATTGTTCTTACAACCATTATTTAATGTGCCTGTGAGTTTATATGGGCAGTTTGTTGGTGAGGACGAAGCAGGCGGCTTACCTGCAAAATATATGTACCTTGGTGGTGCTGATTTTTCATCAAGTTATAGAAATATGCCATACCAGCTTTATGCTGAATGGGCGGACACGCGTACCAATGGTGAAGTAAGAAAAATTTCTTATACCCACACGATTTATAAAGATGGTTATTACCAACATGGTTTTCCCCTAGGACATGCGATAGGTGGTGATGGTCAGATGTACTCTGTGGGTGGCGATATTCGTTTTGATGTGATGAATCGTTTAAATGGACGTGTGATTTATGCCAAAGTGAATCAATCTGACTTGGTAGTTAATGCAGCATTTCCAAAACAAGATACCGTAAAAGGTCTTGATTTAACTTGGACGCATTATTTAAAACCAACAATTCCATTAAAAGTGAATGGTTGGGTCAGTGACTCTGATTTAAATGGAAGTGATGGCGGTGTTTCAGTGGGGGTTGAGATCCCATTAGAACGCAATATGTTCCGTTTCTAAGCTAAATGTTTTCTAGTAAAAAGAAGTCTTTTTAGGCTTCTTTTTTTAATTTTATTCATGTGAAAATAAATGTATTGTTATTCCTGAATCTTATTTTCATATCATAATTTTGCATATTGATATGAAAAAACAAGCTAAAGAACTGAATCTAAATTATTATAATGAATAACCTTTACTCAGCAGCAAATTCTACTGCAAGTAAGAATATCGATATCATGAAAAATTGGAGTTGTTATGGCACTCGTTCCTCCACACAGTCTTCAAAGTGGTGGTTTAATACCGCTTATAGATTTTATGGATAGCATGGATAAGGAGGAAATTGTACATGACTGAAAATAGATTGACTCACCTCAAGCAACTTGAGGCAGAAAGTATTCATATTATTCGTGAAGTTGCAGCTGAATTTGAAAATCCTGTGATGCTTTACTCGATTGGTAAAGATTCAGCAGTAATGTTGCATTTGGCATTAAAAGCATTCTATCCAGCGAAACTCCCATTCCCGCTACTGCATGTAGATACGGGTTGGAAGTTTAAAGATATGATTGCTTTCCGTGACAACATGGCAAAAACCCATGGCTTCGATCTGATCGTACATCAAAATGTAGAAGGTCGTGATGCTGGAATTAATCCGTTTGATCACGGCAGTTCAAAATATACTGACATTATGAAAACCCAAGGTTTAAAACAAGCTTTGGATAAGTATCAGTTCGATGCTGCTTTTGGTGGTGCGCGCCGTGACGAAGAAAAGTCGCGTGCCAAAGAGCGTGTGTATTCATTCCGTGATAATAAACATCGTTGGGACCCTAAGAACCAACGCCCAGAACTTTGGAATCTTTATAACGGTAAAGTGAACAAAGGCGAAAGTATTCGTGTATTCCCATTGTCGAACTGGACTGAGTTAGATATCTGGCAATATATCTATTTGGAAAATATTCAACTTGTTCCGCTCTATTTCTCTGCAGTTCGACCTGTGGTTGAACGGAGTGGTACGTTGATCATGGTGGATGATGAACGTATGCGCTTAAAAGAAGGTGAAGTTCCACAAATGAAATCGGTACGTTTCCGTACACTTGGTTGTTACCCGTTAACTGGTGCAGTTGAGTCTGAAGCAGATACCTTGCCTGAAATTATCCAAGAAATGCTTTTAGCAACAAGCTCAGAGCGTCAGGGTCGTATGATTGACCATGATGAAGCTGGCTCGATGGAAAAGAAAAAGCAGGAAGGTTATTTCTAATTTCCTTAAGCAAGTCCCTCTTTTTAAAGAGGGATTTAGGGAGATTAAAACTGATTTCTAAAGAATATGTGGAGTTTTGAGCAATGTCTCATCAATCAGATCTTATTAGCCAAGACATCTTGGGATATTTAAAACAGCATGAACAAAAAGATTTATTGCGCTTTTTAACGTGCGGTAACGTCGATGATGGTAAAAGCACCTTAATTGGTCGCTTACTTTATGATTCAAAATTGATTTATGAAGATCAATTGCAAGCGGTGACTCGTGACAGTAAGAAAGTGGGTACTACAGGTGATGCACCTGATCTTGCTTTACTGGTTGATGGCTTACAGGCTGAACGTGAGCAGGGTATTACGATTGATGTGGCTTATCGCTATTTCTCAACAGAAAAACGTAAGTTCATCATTGCCGATACCCCTGGACATGAACAATACACGCGTAACATGGCGACGGGTGCATCCACTGCCGATCTTGCGATTATTTTGATTGATGCACGTTATGGTGTGCAAACTCAAACTCGTCGTCATTCATTTATCGCAAGTCTATTGGGTATTAAAAATATCGTTGTTGCGATTAACAAGATGGACTTGGTTGAGTTCTCGGAAGCACGTTTCAATGAAATCCAAGTTGAATATGATGCCTTCGTGAGTCAACTTGGTGATCGTCGTCCTGAAAATATTGTGTTCGTACCGATTTCGGCATTGAATGGTGACAACGTTGTTAATCCATCTGCAAGTACGCCATGGTACAAGGGTCAAACCTTGATGAGCCTTCTTGAATCAGTGGAAATTAAACGTGAATCAAATAAGCGTGAATTCCGTTTCCCTGTTCAATATGTGAATCGTCCAAACCTCGATTTCCGTGGTTTCGCAGGTACGATTGCGCTTGGTCAAGTGTATGTTGGTGATGAAATTATTGCCTTGCCATCTGGTAAAAAATCAACAGTTAAAGAAATCGTAACTTTTGATGGCAACCTAGAGCAGGCCGTTGCAGGTCAAGCTGTCACTTTAACTTTAAACGATGAAATTGATATTTCTCGTGGTAACGTTTTGGTCCGTGCAGGCGAGCAACCTTTGATTTCACGTAGTGTACGTGCATCAGTGGTCTGGATGAATGAGCACCCGCTGGTAAAAGGCAAACTGTACAACGTAAAAATTGGGACTCAAACTGTTCCAGCTAAAGTCACTGCAATTAATTTCCGTGTCAATGTGAACACGTTGGAACATACGCAAGTTGAAGAACTTGAGTTGAATGCAATTGCAGATGTTGTAGTTGAGTTTGATGCGCCAGTAGTGTTTGATCAATATCAAGACAGCCGTTACACAGGTTCATTTATCTTTATTGACCGTCTAAGCAACGTTACCGTGGGAGCAGGGATGGTCGAGGCTGCGGTTGAATGGACTGCACATAGCAATCCTGTGACTGCGGAAGATCGTGCAGCTCGTTTAGGTCAGAAGCCTGCTGTGATTGCTGTTTCTGCATTGTTGATCGAAAAAGCGCAAGCTTTAGAAAGCTTATTGATCCAGCAAGGTGTAGTTGCAATTGCGAAAGCAGATTTAACTGCTGAGCAAATTGCATTATTACGTGAAACAGGTGTTGTGGTTATCACAACGGCTGTTGAAGGTACAGATACCGAGATTGCTGCTGAAACGGTTGAAGAAGCTGCTGAAAAAGTGGTGGAATTAGTTCGTCTTTAATCAACTGAATTGATTTTGTAAGAACCCGCGTAAGCGGGTTTTTTTATTTTAAAAACAATGATGATATTGGTGTATTAAATAGGTTTATTAAGATCAGTAATGTCAATGTCTTTGATCTTGTCATCTTCATTTATGATTTGAAATGAAGTATTGCGGTACTCTTCTCGACTAGTACTATAAGGTATCTTTCGTATGGTCCAAGGCTTGAGAACGATTTGTTTTGGTAGCTTTTCTATACACTAAATAAACGCCACTCAAGATCGCTGCAATTCCAATATAGTCAAAAGTAGAAAGTTGGGTATTAAAAATTATGAAGTCGAGTATTAAAGTCACAAGGGGAACAAGATAGAATAGGCTTGTTGTATTCACCAGATTTCCTGACTGTAATAGTTTATAAAAAATCAGTTGGGCGATCACGGAAACAATGATGCCTTGATATAAGACTGGAATCCAAAAGTCTAAATTCATCTCGAAACTAAATGATTGAAAAGGGATGATTAAGAGAATAAAAATCAAAGAAATTGCATATTGTAGTGGTAAAACATGCCACGGTTTTTCAGAAATTTTCCTTTGTAGAATTACACCAGTCGTAATGCATGCTAAGCATATAACGGAGGCAAGCGTTGCCCACAACGATAATTTATTGACAAACATATTGTTATAAACCAAACAAATAATGCCAAAAAAACTAAGCAGTAGTCCAGTAAGCTTAACTTTGGAGAAACTTTTCTCAGTAAGAAAAAAAGTCAGAATGGGCTGTAATGCAAGGATGGTGGAAAGGAGACCTGGGGAAATTCCAAATTCAAGGGATAAAAAATAAAACAGTGTATAGCCTGTGATTAAAAAGCAACCCGTAAAGATGACATATTTAAAAGAGGTATTCTGCGGGTAAAAAGGCTGTTTTGAAATTACACAGAAGAATAAAATTA
Organism: Acinetobacter sp. C26M; assembly: GCF_023702675.1. Lineage (NCBI taxonomy): Bacteria > Pseudomonadati > Pseudomonadota > Gammaproteobacteria > Moraxellales > Moraxellaceae > Acinetobacter > Acinetobacter sp. C26M. The sequence goes on along the minus strand of NZ_CP098478.1, from coordinate 2,714,864 downwards.
ATGCTGTAGCAATTAAAAAACGGAAAAACAGAAAAGGGATTGCGTTACCATGATGAAGCCCCCATTTGGTAAAAATGGCAGCACTTCCCCAGAGTAAAACAAATAGACTAATATAAAGGAAACTCTCATTCTTAGGTTTGATCATCTTACTTATCCAATTTTTATATCGTTATTTGAATATCATTTTTTTATGACGGAAAAACTGACATCGCCATGAAATGGCTATAAAAATGCTCTACCGCCTAAGTGGGGTAGAGCAAGTTATTTTAACAAATGATAAAAAGAATGCATTTAAAAAATATGACGTGTTTTTAAGGCTAAATATTCTTTTATATCTTTCGGATAATCTTGAATCATCTTCAAAAATACGTCTCGATCACCTTGATATAAAGCACGTGTTGCTTCTTCGTAATTCGGCATATTGCCTAACATGGCAGACATAAAGCGGTCAGTGGCTTGCTTGGCGAGCATAATATTGCTCTCAGAGGTTGGATCATTCAGTTCTTTATCAATTAATTTACGAATCACTGCAGATGCACTGGCACTCTGTTGATCTAACCAGTCCCAATGTTTTTTTTGTAAGGTAATCTCACGAGAAATGACACCAAGTTTAGGTCTTCCGACTCTTTTAGCTGGCTCAGGTTCGCTATAACGCTGCTGAATCTCTTGTTCTGAACCAGACAAGTCAAAATCTATTTGTTGGCCAGTTTGATCATTAAAAAACAAGATGTTTTCCACTGTTGAAGGAATCAGCTTAAGTTGCAATGCAAGATCAGTAGGGGTGCCACTTGCAATTAAGTTACTGCCAGTGAAAGCAGTATAGGTTGTCTGAATATTCATTTTAATCACATATTTTTATCTGGGTAAAATAATATTATCAGGGTAAAAATAATTTGGCAACTAAATAAGCAAGTAAAGTGTGTTGTCCATCATATCGCTTGTTGGATTAGCGAAATAAAAATAATGAAGATCGCCAAGCATTTTGAATTTTTATTCTGTTTTAAATAGCCTTTTATGAGACAATGTTTTTTTATTTTTGTGTATTAGGACTCCCATGATTGAGCAATCTCCTGAATCTTTAAGCGATATCGAAATTTTAGACATTTTACAGTCTATGAAAAAAGATAAGCTGGATACGGAAGCAAATGAGATTATCCGTAATGGGGGTAAAGCTGGGCGTCAAGAAGCACATAAACAAGCTTTAGTCGTGTTGGGTGAGAGCTTTGAAGAAAAGTTTGTAGAAGCGGTTACATTGGCATTGGGCTTGAACTCAGGCCAAGCAAAAAAAATTCGTTACAAGAAAGACCGTATTCGTATTTTAAAAGTGCGTGGTATTGATTATCTTGCAATCGATGGCGCTGAAACAGCACAGGTCTTGGCTCAGGTTGTACAAGCAATTGGTCGTGAAGATGCAACTGTAACGCACGATTTACATAATATCTTTCCATTCTGGAAAGAAGGCTGGCCAATGGTTCAGTTTGATAATGCTTATAAAATCTTAGCAGAAGACATTGCTATCCACTATCAAGCGGTGCTGGATGAACTGATTTCATTGTATGGTGGAAATTAAGCCACTCTAAAATCTTGCTCTGGTCAATGCGGTTGCCAATAGAAAATAACACGGATTGTTAATTTTATGAATCTACCACCGACGATTCCTGCTGAAGCTTTAGATATGCTGCGTGCAGGGCAGTTGATTGATGCGATTAAGATCACGCGAGAAAAAACAGGTTTAGGTCTCAAAGAGTCTAAAGATCTTATTGATCAGTATCTTCAAGATCATCCACAAGAACAGGCACAGATCCAAGAGCAATTGGCACAGCGTAGTCGTGGAGGGATTAAAGTCTTTATTTTGATCCTATTGATATTTGCTACCGTGATTTGGTTTGTTGTGAAATAAAAAAAGCCCATTTATGGGCTTTTTTTAATTATCAAAATCAATCGTTTTGTGGCGCTGGAGCATCATTTTCTAATGTTGGTAAGATTTGAGTGACCAGTAACTGGTCAATTTTATAGTGGTCAATATCAACAACTTCAAATTTGAAACCCGCATATTCAACCGCATCGGCAGGGCGCGGAATTTTGCGTAAACGATACATGATAAAACCAGCAATCGTTTCATAATTTTCATTATCTGGGAATTCTTCAATGGCTAAGGCGTGTTTCACATCTTCAATTGGTGTACTGCCATCAATCAGCCAAGAATGATTATCACGCTTAATAATCTGCTGCTCTTCATCCATTGGTGTTACCCAGTCACCCATAACCGTAATCATAATATCACTGAGTGTGATCACACCGACGACCAGTGCATACTCATTGATTACAACTGCAAACTTTTCTTTGGTTGAGCGGAAACGGTCTAACAATTCAGACAAAGTCAGCGTATCTGGAATGATGAGTACATTACGAATGATTGATTCATTGAGTTGTGTAAAAGATTGGTTATGTAAAATACGCACCAGAATATCTTTTGCATCAACATAGCCAATCACTTGATCAATATGCTCGCTGCACACTAAAAATTTTGAATAAGGATGATCAGCCAGTTTTTGACGAATACTTTTTTCAGCTTCATCCAAGGTGAAATAAACAATATTTTCTCGTGCGGTCATGCTTGATGGGACGGTACGCTCCTCAAGCTCGAATACATTTTCAATAAAATGATGTTCTTGTTTTTGTAGGACACCAGCTTGGGCACCTGCATTTACGATGGCAGAAATATCATCAAAGGTCATACTATCATCACGTTTGGTATCAATTTTAAAAATTCTAAAAATTGAATTGGCAATGATATTAATGACCCACGCTAAAGGTCGGCATATTTTAATAAAGATAATAATTGGATTGATGACTTTAATTGCTAATTTTTCTGGAAAGATCATGGCCAGACGTTTTGGCATTAAGTCAGCAAACAAGATAAATAAGGAAGTAACTGTTAAAAAAGATAAGCTAAAGCCGATGGTATCTGCCCAAGGTCCTGGATAAAGCTCAGTCGCTAAGTTCTGGAAGTAGGGACGTAATGATGATTCACCGACAATACCACCTAAGATCGCGACAGCATTCACACCGACTTGGGTTGATGCAAAAAAGTCTGCTGAGTTTTCTTGTAACTCAATGACTTTATTTGCTCTTTCCTCACCGCTTTCGGCAATGAGTTTGAGTTTGAGTTTTCGTGATCCAGCAATCGCGATTTCAGATAAGGATAAAAAGAATGAACATGCGACTAGAAGGACTAGAATCATCATGCTTTGGAAAATATCCATACATCACCTATGTTGATAGGACACAGCCTATAAGTTCGCTTATGCAAATAATTGTTTGTTACGCATTATTTCACTCGCTTATTCTGTAAGAGAATATAATCTATCAATAAGTAAAAGAAATAAGTTTTTATTGATATTATTATTAAAACAATCAGCCACACATAAGATATGGCTGAAATTTCATCTTGTTAATGTATCTGTTTAGAAAAAACTATGTGGTAATTGCGAATTGCCATTATTCAACAAATACTCACGATTTTCTTCCTCAATCATTTGACGTGCGACAAACAGGATTAATTGTCTGAGCCAACGATGTGCAGGATGATGATGTAATAACGGACACCAAGCCATTTTTAGTTCAAATTCTGGAATATAGAAAGGAGGATCCTTTATAACCAGTCGTGGATTCTGTGTTTGTAAACGCGCCATACGAGTTGGTAGAGTCGCGATTAAATCTACATTTTGAGCTAATAGCGCTGGCATTTGATAGTGGCGAGTAAAAACAGAGATCTTACGGCGTTGACCGATACGCTCTAAAGCCTGATCAATCCAACCTAACCCAGCTTGTTTTTCTGGATTGACACCAAAGCCAACACCCATACCTGTTTTAGATACCCAAATATGTTGTGCATCTAAATAGCTTTTTAAATTGAGGTGCGTCACTGCAGGGTGTTTATCATTTAAAATACAGCTAAAGCTATCACGCCAGACCAAAACCTGATGGAAACTTTGTGGAATTTCGTTGAAGCGATTAATCGCTAAATCAACTTTACCTTGCTCCATATCACGATAAGACACGTCACTTGGGGTCAAGAAATCCAAGACAACATTTGGTGCTTCTGAACGTAATGCCTTAACCAGACGTGGAACGAGTGTTGCCTCGGCATAATCGGATGTCATAATCCGGAATACACGATTACTGGTATAAGGGCGGAATTCAGTACGTGGCTCAAGGATCATTGAAAGATCAGCTAACGCATCTCGAATACGTGGCTGTAATTCTAATGCACGTTCAGTTGGGGTCATACCCTCTGAAGAGCGAATAAGTAAAGGGTCGTTAAACAGATTACGTAAACGACGTAAAATATTACTCATCGCGGGTTGAGTGACACCCAATTGCTCTGCAGCGCGAGTGACATTTTTTTCACGAAGAAGTACGTCAAGATAAATTAATAAATTGAGATCGACGCGCTCCAGATTCATAAAAAAAATACCGAAAATAAAATCCTTGAATTGCCTTGAATTATGCCATATCCAAAGGGATTTGTGTAACTTAATCCTACATAAAAGCAACAGCTTCAATGCTTATGTTTCAACTTGGCACATTTTGTCGAATTCTTTAATTTTAGCGGCTTTTTATGGCGTAATTTTTTATTCAAATTGAGGCAAAACAGACCTGAAAATTGTCATTTTCTGTAGTTTAGACAACCTAAATTTAGCTTTTTCTGAACTGATGAGTCTAGAAAATGAGTCTGAAATTTGATGGTTGGCTCTAGTTGTGTATTTTATAAGATTAATAAAAACAGTTGTTTGCATTGTGTTTTTTGTATTTTTGAAAAATGGTTATACATATATTTTTTTAGAAAATACTGAAGATTAAGCCAGAATATTGGATAAAACACTTGCCAAAGACTAAGCTGTGATACATGTTGATGAGGTGCTTTAAATCTAGACTAATTAAAATCAGGATTTATTAGCAATCATTCGATGCCAATCCGCAAAAGGAATATATCATGTCTACATATCAAACAGCGATTGATGCAATCCGCGAACTAAAAGCAAAATTCGGCAACACTTGGCGCGATATTAGCCCAGAAGATGCTGCGCGTATGCAAATGCAAAACCAATTCAAAACTGGTTTAGATATTGCTAAATATACAGCTGCGATTATGCGTCGTGATATGGCTGCTTATGATGCTGATTCTAGCAAATATACTCAATCATTAGGTTGCTGGCACGGTTTTATCGCGCAACAAAAAATGATTGCGAACAAAAAATATTTCGGTACAACTGAACGTCGCTATATCTACCTTTCTGGTTGGATGGTTGCTGCACTTCGTTCAGAATTTGGTCCACTTCCTGACCAATCTATGCATGAAAAAACTTCTGTACCTGCTTTGATCGAAGAAATCTACACTTTCTTACGTCAAGCTGATGCGAAAGAACTTAACGATTTATTCCGTGCGCTTAAAAAAGCAAACGAAGCTGGTGATACTGCTAAAGCTGCTGAAATCACTGCTCAAATCGACGGTTTCCAAACTCACGTTGTGCCAATTATTGCGGACATCGACGCTGGTTTCGGTAACGAAGAAGCGACTTACTTACTTGCACGTAAGATGATCGAAGCGGGTGCTTGTGCACTTCAAATCGAAAACCAAGTATCTGACGCGAAACAATGTGGTCACCAAGCTGGTAAAGTAACAGTTCCACACGAAGACTTCATCGCTAAAATCCATGCATTACGTTATGCATTCTTAGAAATGGGTCTTGATGACGGTATCATCGTTGCGCGTACTGACTCTGAAGGCGCTGACTTGACTCAAAAAATCCCAGTGGTTAAAGAGCCAGGCGACATCGCTTCTCAATACATTAGCTACTTAGACACAACTGAAATTGACATCGCTGATGCTCAAGAAGATGAAATCTTGATCAAACGTAATGGTAAATTACACCGTCCTAAGCGTTTAGCTTCTGGTTTATATCAGTTCCGTGCTGACACTCAAATTGATCGTGTTGTACTTGACTGTGTATCTAGCCTTCAAAATGGTGCTGACCTTCTTTGGATCGAAACTGCGACTCCAAACGTAGAAGAAATCGCTCACATGGTTAACCGTGTACGTGAAACTGTTCCAAATGCGAAGCTTGTTTATAACAACAGCCCATCATTCAACTGGACTTTAAACTTCCGTCAACAAGCTTACGACCGTTGGGTTGCTGAAGGTAAAGACGTTTCTGCTTACGACCGTACTAAATTAATGAGCGCTGAGTACGATGCTACTGAATTAGCTGCTGATGCAGACGCTAAGATCCGTACATTCCAAGCAGATGCTGCTCGTGAAGCTGGTGTATTCCATCACTTGATCACACTTCCGACTTACCACACTGCTGCTCTTTCTACTCATGAGCTTGCACAAGGTTACTTCGGTTCTGAAGGTATGTTGGCTTATGTTGCTGGCGTACAACGTAAAGAAATCCGTGGTGGTATTGCTTGTGTTAAACACCAAGCAATGGCGGGTTCTGACATCGGTGATGATCACAAAGAAATCTTCTCTGGTGACAACGCTCTTAAAGCACACGATGATGCTAAAAACACAATGAACCAATTCGCTGCTCACTAAGCACTGAACTAATTCAAAAGAAAACCCTGCGAAAGCAGGGTTTTTTTATTGCTTTAACATACGGCGTTAAGACTGAATCTTTGTTTCAAGAAAACTAATTATGGCCTTTCTGATTATTAGTGATGAGACGCTTTCTATTGAAAAAAATTATTCAATGAGAGTAGGTCTATCTTTATTAATTTAAGAGCGATGTAAAAGAGACTTTATTTAAAAAGAGCAAGTGAATTGAATGGCTGAGTTGAATGATTCCATCAAAATATAAGCATAAAAAAACTGCTCATAAAGAGCAGTTTTTTAGTTTGGGAAATAATAAATTATTTCTCAACACCCGCTGGTTGACCTGCAAGTTTTGCATTTGCATAGTCCCAGTTCACTAAGCTTTCTAAGAAAGTTGCGATGTACTTAGGACGTAAGTTGCGGAAGTCGATGTAGTAAGCGTGTTCCCATACGTCGATTGTTAATACAGCAACTTGACCATGTGCAAGTGGAGTGTCTGCATTGGCAGTTTTAGTAATAGATAATTTACCGTTTACTTCATCAGCAACTAACCAAGCCCAACCTGAACCGAATTGAGTTGTTGCAGCAGCAGTAAATTCCTCTGCAAACTTTTCGTAACTACCAAAAGCTTCTTCAATTTTCGCTGCAATCGCGCCTGTAGGTTTACCACCACCATTTGGCTTCATGCTGTTCCAGTAGAACGTGTGGTTCCATACTTGTGCAGCATTGTTAAAGATACCCGCTTTAGATGCATCACCAGCAGACGCTTTAATGATTTCTTCTAAAGTTTTACCTTCAAGGTCAGTACCTTTGATTAAGTTGTTTAAGTTAACAACATAAGTATTGTGGTGTTTGTCGTGATGGTATTCTAAAGTTTCGCGAGTGATGTGTGGCGCTAAATCATCATAGCCATATGGAAGTGCAGGTAAAGTAATGGTTGTCATGTTTCATTCCTTGCAAATTTGCTGGGTTTTACATTAAGTGCCTTTATTGTAAATGATTCTATAGACAATAGGGCAGTCTTTTAATACACAAAATATGCAAAAAATTTCGTTATGAGACATATACCATACAACAATGATTAGAGTTTTTAGCTCGTTTAGTGAACGTTCTAAAAGACTCTAACCCGTTTTTTCTAGAGATGCTGAGCTAGGTTTAGCTGACGCGAAAATTACTGAGCTTTAGCTTGCAATGCTTGGTGATAACGACGATTGACTTCATTCCAATCCACCACATTATAAAATGCAGCAATATATTCAGGACGACGGTTTTGATACTTTAAATAATATGCATGCTCCCATACATCCAAACCTAAAATAGGTGTATTGCCATGCATAAGAGGTGAGTCCTGGTTACCACTGCTTTCAACCACTAATTTGCGTTCGGGTGTCACACTTAGCCATGCCCAGCCACTACCAAAACGACTAATCGCTGCTTTGGTGAATGCATCTTTAAATGCATCAAAGCCACCAAGCTGCTGATCAATTGCTTCAGCAATATCACCTGTAGGTTCACCACCACCTTGTGGGCTCATGACTGTCCAGAAAAGTGAATGGTTAGCATGTCCGCCACCATTATTTATCACCATATTTTTCAGCTCAGTAGGGACTTCATTTACTTTGGCGACCAGTTCCTCGACAGGAAGTTTTTCCCATTCTGTGCCTTCAATTGCGCCATTAATATTATTGATATACGTCTGATGGTGTTTGCTATGATGAATTTCCATGGTTTTGGTATCAATGTTAGGTTCAAGTGCATCATAAGCATAGGGAAGCGCAGGTAAAGAATAAGCCATGGGTTTGATTCCTTTTGTAATCAATGTGGTTTTATTGCGATGAATTTAAGCGCTTTCATTATTCATTTAAAAGTAAATGATAATCAATATGTTTATCATTTACTTTAATCTTGGTAAAACTAAAGGAAAAATAAATTTTATTTATCATTTGTTTTTTTCGGTCTGGAATTGATTTGCTAACGAAAGAAGGGGAATTTGTTCTGAGTTTAGTTTTATAAGCTCGAAGATACAGCAAGGAGGTTGCATTGATGGCGATGCTAGGGTGAATTTTAAGTTGAAAATGGATTCATTTAAATATTATGAAGAGAAGGAGTGCAAATAATTCCACTCCTTCATATGGTTGACTCGAACTAGATCGGATTGTTGAGTTCGAAATATTCCGTTTTGATTGAAAACTGATGTGCAATTGCTTGCGCCAAACGTTGTACACCATAACGCTCAGTCGCATGATGTCCACATGCAAAATAATGTACGCCGAGTTCCTTCGCTTCATAAAAAGTACGTTCGCTGACTTCACCAGATATATAAGCATCACAATCTGCTTGAGCTGCTTTGGAAATAAAATCTTGCGCACCGCCTGTGCAGAAGCCTACTTTTTTAATTGCAGTTTTATCACTCGGCAAATGAAGCACGTTAAAGTCAAAAATGCTTTGTAATTTTGCTTTAAATTGTTCAGGGCTAAGTGAATCGCCTAAATAGGCAATGTTGCCAATTGGATGCTTTTCGCTTGGATCCAAAGCTTCGAGGTCGTGTAAACCGATCAAATCGGCAATGGCGATGTTATTGCCCAAAGTTGGATGTGCATCCAAAGGTAAATGGTAGGCGACCAGGGAAATATTATTTTGAATGAGTTTCTTGATGCGATTGCCGCGCATGCCTGTAATTGGGTAGGGTTCACCTTTCCAGAAATAGCCATGATGGACCAGTAAGGCATCGGCTTGTTGAGCAATCGCTGCATCAATGGCAGCTTCCGACGCAGTCACAGCACATACAATTTTATTGACTTCAGGCTTGCCTTCAATCTGTAAGCCATTTGGTGCGTAATCTTTAAATTCATTTGTTTTTAAAGTTTGGTTACACCATTGCACAATATCATGCAAATTTGCCATGCGATTCCTCAAAGTTTTACATCTTTTCTAAGTAACCATAAAAACATATTTTTAAATGTAACTAAAGCTAGACAAAACTTTTTTAACTTTTGCATTGATTTTAAGCAATTTACTTTACAATGGTGGAAACTTCCAGTTCTTCAATTAATTAGGTTAATAACATAATTTCGCCTAGAGGATAATAGACGTGCGCCGTGCATTTACATGGTTACCTTGGGTATTACTCATTCTTGTTATATTTAGTTTTCTGGCTTGGCAGAAATCACATCAACCGAAGCCAACGGTGGCTGCTGATGGCGTAAAAATGCCGGCAGAGAAGGTTGAACCACTGATTGATACGACACGTACGGGTGGAGTGGTTTCGTATAGTGCCGCGGTAAAAGTGGCAGCACCGGCTGTGGTGAATATTTTTACCACGCAGAAAGTAAAGCAGATGAATCATCCATTGTTGAATGATCCTGTGTTTCGTGAGTTTTTTGGCAATCAAATGCCACAGCAACCTCAAAACGAAAACAGTTTGGGTTCGGGGGTGATTGTACGTGCAGATGGTTATATCTTGACGAATAATCATGTCATTGCACAAGCTGAGCATATTGTGGTGGCTTTACAAGATGGTCGTCGTGCTGAAGCACAAGTGATTGGTACAGATCCAGATACTGATTTAGCAGTCATTAAGATTGAATTAGACAAATTACCTGTACTGCCATTTAAATTAAGTGGTAATGAAGTGGGCGATGTTGTGCTCGCGATTGGTAATCCATTTGGTGTGGGTCAAACCGTGACACAAGGGATTATCTCAGCAACTGGTCGCTCTGATTTAGGTATTAATACCTATGAAGACTTTATTCAAACCGATGCGGCAATTAACCCGGGTAACTCTGGCGGTGCATTGATTGATGTTGCAGGAAATCTGATCGGTGTGAACACGGCAATCTTCTCGCAATCTGGTGGTTCGTTAGGGATTGGTTTTGCAATTCCTGCGAAGGTTTGTCAGCAAGTACTAAACTCGATTTTGAAAGATGGTCGTGTAGTGCGTGGTTGGTTGGGCATTAGCTTAATTCCAAATAACATCGATGAAGATGTTTTGGCAGCTAAGCCGATTGGTGTGACTGTTGCGGATGTATTACGTGGCGGACCATCTGATACCGCAGGCATCAAGCGTGGCGATAAGATTATTCAAGTGAATAATGAGCAAATTTCATCTGCATCACATCTGATCAATTATGTTGCGTTACAAGCACCAGAAAGTTTAATTGATGTGGTGATTGAGCGTGAAGGTAAACAACAAACCTTACAGGTTAAGGTTGGAGAGCGTAAAGTGCAGCAAAATGCACAATCGCAATATATTCCATTGCCTAAGCGTCAACAGTAGCATCGCTTTGATGATAAATAGGGGCTGCTGATGAGCAGCCTTTATTTATTTGAAGTCATAAAAAAAGCGTGTTGATCGACTGATCAACACGCTTTTTGCATTTTATCGACGTTTTTATTTTTCATTAAAGCATCGAAATTTGATGGTTTGATGACAGAGCTTTGATGTTTATATGACAAAGATTAAGCATGAGCTATCTGCTTTAATGTGCACAAAATGCTTGATTAAAGTACTCAAATAAATCAGGGGTTTGAAACCAGATCAAGATCGAAAGACTCATCAAGCACAGAAGCGTGACAAACAACACCAATTTAAAATGACGCTCTATATTAGTCATGAATCACAGCCTCTTCATTCACGAAAAGATGGATAACAACACCAAAAGCACTCAGTACTAAACAGGCTAACCAAATCATATTGTAGTTGCCTGCAATATCGTGATTCACCCCGCCAAGCCAGCCACCGAAAAAAGACCCGATTTGATGGGTAAAGAAGACTATACCACTGAGCATAGATAAATATTTGACCCCAAACATATTGGCCACAATTCCGTTGGTGAGCGGAACAGTTGAAAGCCAGAGTAGACCCATGATGATCCCAAAACTATAAACGGTCAATGTGCTGAGAGGGAGCAAGAGAAAAGCAATAATTGCAATACCGCGTAATCCATAGAGCAACATGAGTAGCTTTGGTTTCGAATAACGATCACCCAACCAGCCTGCACCATAAGTTCCTATAATATTAAATAGGCCGACTAGTGCTAGGAATATCGTACCTGTTGTGGCATCAAAGCCATGATCTATTAAATAACCAGGCAGGTGTACCCCTAAAAATACGACTTGGAAACCACAGACTAGAAAGCCGAGCGATAACCACCAAAAAGGTTTGTGTTTTCTTGCAATGTGTAAAACCTGTTTAAAGCTTAAACTTGGCTGATTTAGCGCTTTAGGTGGTGTAGAAGAAGGGGATTTCAATAACCAAGCCAAGGGGACAATGAATGCAATAGCAAAAGCACTGACCAGCAATGCAGATGACCAGCCGATACTTTTAAGTAAAAGTAACGTTGATGGCAGCATAATAAACTGTCCAAATGAACCTGCTGCACTGGCAATTCCCATCACCATACTGCGTTTTTCTGGTGGTGCAGCGCGACCTACGGCAGAAAGTAATACAGTAAAAGATGTGGCTGATAAAGCAAGTCCAATAACGAGACCTAAGCTGAGATTTAGTAAAAGACCTGTCGAGCTAAAAGCCATAAGAACTAAGCCGATGGCATAGAGTAAGCCACCCGCTATAACCACTTTTTTAGTACCGTATTTATCTGCGATTGCGCCCGTAAATGGTTGCGCTGCTCCCCAAATCAGATTTTGCATGGCAATAGCAAAACTGAAGATATGGTGGCCCCAGCCAAAACTTTCACTCATTGGAACAAGGTATAGCCCAAAACCATGACGTACACCCAATGAAAGGGCAAGAATCAGCGCACTCCCAATCAGCATCATAATCAAAGTTTTAGAGAAATTTGAATCTTGGTTGTTGTTCATACACTGTCCGTATTTATCCTTTGCTGTAGGGGGCTTTCAGATGATGATTGAACGATATTAAAATAGATTACAACTATAATCTATAATAATATGTATTGGGAATGCTAAAATACTTTCTATCTATAGATGATGAATTGCTGATTCTTTATTTTTATTGAGTTAAGAAGGTTTGCTTATGCCACGTGTGTCTAAAAAGTTAGCGATAGAAAATAGAAAGAATATTGAACATACGACATCGCGATTGATACGAGAAAAGGGCTTTGCTATAAGTGTTGCAGATTTAATGAAAGCTGCAGGCTTAACACACGGTGGATTTTACAAACATTTTCAAAATAAGGATGAATTGATTGATATCGCTTGCAAAGATATTTTTCAGCAATCGGTGGGAAAGTGGGAAGCCATCATAGATGCATCCGATAATGAGAAAACAGCACTGCATGATATTTTTAATGGTTATTTATCTGAGCGAAATTTGGAAAATCCTGGAGCAAGTTGCCCTCTATCGTCCTTAAGTGGCGATGTTGCAAGGGAGTCTAGTGAAAAACCAGTAAAACAGTCATTTCATCAAGGTGTGGAATCATTGCTTTCGATTTTGAGTTCACTTGATTCATTGAACCCAAAAGATCAAGAACGGATATCTGAGAATGCGGTTATCCAGTTGAGTCTGTTATCAGGCGCGCTCACACTCGCTCGCTCAGTAGACCATGAATTAGCATTAAAAATATTAGATACTGTTAAGCAGCATTTATTTGAGCAATATAAAGTGTAAGGCTGAAATAGGTAAGCAATAATTAGGAAGTCAAAAAAACAGAAATAGCGTCCAGCTACTCCTGTTTTTTGGTACCTTGACTAATTGAGTTGCTAAAATTTAAATTCTAGGCCTAATCCAGCCACGGGTTGTTTATCTTTTTTATCGGCTTGCTCAAGGGTTAAATAGCCAGCATAGCCGTAGCTTTTTACTTGTTTATTGAAGGCATAGTCAGCGCCAGCCATGATCTGTTTAGCTTTAAAGTCGGCAACGTTATTTTTAAAGCGGGTATCATTTTGGCTATATTGGGCTTTGATTAACCATTTTTTTGCATTGGGAAGCGTGTATTCTGCACCGACTAACCAGCCTTTGGCATCATCAATATTATTGGCTTTAGTTATCCATTTAGTTGCATCAGCTGGGTCAGCATAGGTGGTTTCTTCCACCTCGGAACGTTGGTACAAGGTTTTAATTGCTAAACCTTCAATTGGATTTAAACGACCAATAGCTCGAATTGTATTTGCTGCGGTAAAAGCTTGTGTGTCGGCTGTATAAGCTTGCCCAGTGGCAACATTGAGAAAGCCTCGACCAGAAAAAGTACTTGGAATGGCTTTATCGTAGCCAAAACCTGCAACAAAAAGGGGGTGTTCATAGACCAGACTCGCCGACCACGCATCTCCTAAGCCTCGACCAGCGACTTTGGCACCGCCACTGGATGTCTTGATGCCAGAGGATTCTCCACTTGCAAGCAGAGCATTAAGTTTTACTGAACCATTCAGTAGATTGATTGCAGGAGATTCATACACAACAACATTGTCGATGCGGTTTTCTCCAGTAAAGATGCCACCGATATCCGCTTTATTTGCTACATAGTTATTGAAAATATCGACTGTGCTTGAAAGCTGTTTGACGGGCGTATCATATTTACCCACTTTGATGGTACCGAGTTGACTGTCCTTTAAGCCGACAAAACGGTTTCGTTGCGTCCAGTCTGTTCCATCCCCATCAGCACTCACTCCCCATTCAATCGCATAAACTGCGCTTAGACGCTCAGTCAGTTTTTCATCTCCTTTGACACCGAGATACGAACTATTTGAGCTGATTTCCCAGACGTCCTTGTTCGAACTGTGGGCATTTTTCTCTGGCAAGTAATCTAAACTGGCATCAATTTCGCCATAAAGTGTTGGTGCTGCAAAAGTAGTATTGGCTAAACATCCGAGCATGGCAAAGCCAAGAAGATTCAATTTCATATTGAGACCCCTTAAAAATAGTAATCAGTATTTAATTTAAAGTGCGTGTGGGATAAGTTATCCCACACTGAGGTTGATATAATTAAGCAAGAGAATTGCGTTCGAGTACGGCCTGTTCAAACAGTTGTTGTTCTTTGGCTTTATGCTCGACTGAGAAGCGGATCAAGATGACACTGAATGCAGCTACAGTCACTAGAGTACCTAAAATCATTAAGCAGGTTTGTATGTCCAGTAAGCCTTTGAGCAAAAAGCCTGCCGCAACAGCCCCAACATTACCACCTGCACCAATGATACCTGCGACACCACCTAAAGCATTACGATCAATGAAAGGAACAAGGGCATAGGTTGCACCACAAGACATATGGGTAAATAAAGCAAAAACGGTCATGCTGATAATGGCAAGTGCTAAGGTATTCATTTGTGAGAATAAAATCAGGAATAAACCCTCACATAAAATCAGGATAAACAAGACTTTAGTTCGACCATCCAAGCCATTAGAAATTGCAACCTTATCTGAAAGATAACCACCAAGTGCGCGGGCGAACAAGGCGAGCAGACCGAAAATACCTGCAGTTAGACCTGCTTCTTTGAGTCCCATGTTGAAGTGATCGACATAGTACATTGCAGCGATGTTATGAATAAAAATCTCAATACCAAAACATGCAGCATAAGACACAAATAGAATCCAAACACGGTAATTACGTGCAGCTTGCATTAGAATGGCAACACCACCTTTTTTACCGTTCCCAACATCGATACCTTGCTCACGCAATTCTTTAAAGTTTCCTTGTGGGCAATCTTGAGTAAGTTTCCAATACAGAACACCCACAATTAACATCATGATGCCTGGTACAAGTAATGCGATTCTCCACCCCATTGCTTGTTCTACACCAAACATGACGATAGCACCAAGAATTAAAGGCATGATGGCTTGAGTTGCACCACCACCCGCATTTCCCCAACCCGCAGAAGCAGCATTGGCAGTACCCACTACATTTGGTGCAAACATCACACTGGTATGGTATTGAGTAATCACAAAGCTCGCGCCAATTGCTCCAATGAGTAGGCGAAAGAACAGGAATGATTCATAGGTATTGGCGGCTGCAACACCAAAAACGGGAATACTGCCGAGCAATAAAAGAGCGGTATAAGTCTTGCGTGGGCCGTATTTATCACAAAGTGGGCCAACAATGAGTCGAATTAAGATGGTAATCGCAACGGCTGCAATGTTGATATTAGCGATTTGGTCTTTGGTTAAATTGAACTCGCCTTTGATAACAGGCATGAGGGGAGCGCAGGCAAACCATGCGAAGAAACATACGAAGAATGCCAGCCATGTCATATGGAAGGCACGCATGGCAGGTGTGGAAAAGCTAAATAATTTTATTTCAGTGGCTTTTTTTGCATCAATATTCATTGGTGAAGACATAACTTTCTCCTGAACTGCACGTCATTTATTTTGCTTAGTCATTACGCTGCTTAAGCAAATCGAACAGAACGGACGCCGTTGGCCGTCATCAAATTGGTTTATGAATCATCGTTGATTCAATGTGCTTGATATATAGCAAGTGCCATGCCAGAAAAATAAATTAACCAAATGAATAATTTAAAATGTTAATCATCAAGGTATTTATAAGAGGATTAAGCTGAATAAGAACATTGTTATCAATGTGGGGGAGTAAGTAAAAGGTTTCTATGTCAGACAATCTTGTGAAAATTGCGTTCTCGTAGTGCGTGATTTTTGATCACGATGCTTTGAAAGGCAGCACAATAAAAAAGCAGCACTCGCTGCTTTTTTATCAATTGAAATCTAGAAACGGTAGCCCACCCCGACATAGGTAATCAGTGGATCAATATCAATTTTAGTATTGGCACGAATCAACTCTTTACCAGTGTTGCGGTCTGTCACAGAGATTTTAGCCTCATTGTTCATTTTTGAATAAGAAACAGACCCGACAGCAAACCAGTTTGGGTTAAAGTCATAAGTTGCACCTACGGTTACAATTGGGGCAAAGGTGTCTGTTGCTTTGAGTTTAACTACAGGGTCTGCTGATGATGTTTTACCATCTAAGGCTGCACCTGCTTTGCCATCATGAATATTCTGGATCATATGACCTGCTTTAATGAGATCCGATTCAATCCCTGAGTTGATTTTTAAATCATTAAAATAGGCATACATGACACCCGCACCGACATAAGGTCGGAACTTATTCACCCCAGATTTACCAAACTGGTAGTGGAGCTCAACAGCAGGTAGCCAAGCACGTGCAGTTGCAGCTTTATCGCCTTGGGTTAAATCTGTGATATGGATGTCCTGTTTCAAAGGAATATCACCTAGAATAGAACCTATACCTGATGGTTTATCTACACCTGATAACGGTGCATAAATTTGACCTTTTCCTTTAATATCAACTTTCGGCGGGATACCAGCTTTTACTTCTAAAGAAAGATTATCGGTAAAATGGTAGTTAGCCATAATGCCAACAGTGTCCACATTATCGGCTTCTAAGCCCGTTCCTTGAGCTTGCCAGTTAGATAGTCCATTAATAGTAGCTTCACCAGAAATATTACTTCTTAGATAGGTAACACCATCTATCTTCTCTGAAATAACATTTGAAACAATAGGTGTGTTAAGTAACGTTGATAAAGTATTGTATTTGGTTTGACCTTCTTCGGTAGAACGATCAATTGCATTTAATACAGAGTCTGCTGTTACCGAACCAACTTTAGATTTAGTTCCTTCCGCCACACTCGTATTGATATTGACTGGATTTGCAGATCCTTGTGGCATGGCATGTAACCAACCAGCAGAAACTGAAAAGCGTTTAAACCCATCACCATCTTTCAGACTAAAATAAGGTGAGTCTGCGAAAGTAAGTGTCGGTAGGGCACATATGCCTGTAATCAGGCAAGCGAATGATTTCTTCATCATCGTGGGACTCCATGTCCAAAACGTTTTTAGGATTTTTCTTGCGCTCACCATAACGCTATTTTTCGACAGGCTTTGTTTAGTTAAATTTTATAATTGTTATTCTTATGAAAAAAATTGTTTGCTTTAAATAAATTGATGAAGGAATTGTGAAGAGATAAAAAAAGCCACCGAAGTGACTTTTTAAAAATAATTCAAGAATTATGAATTACATAAAACGTGATAGATCTTCTTCAGGGCGAGCAGTTAAAACTTCGATTCCTGTTTGTGTTACCAAAATGGTATGTTCGTATTGAGCAGATAACTTGTGATCTTTTGTGACAACCGTCCACTTATCACCTAAAAGTTTAGTCTGCCAAACACCTGCGTTGACCATTGGTTCAATCGTAAAGGTCATGCCAGCCTCTAGACGCATACCCGTACCTTTTTGGCCATAGTGCAGAACTTGTGGCTCATCATGGAATACATTGCCGATCCCATGCCCACAATATTCACGCACAACACTAAAGCGTTCAGATTCTACATATTGTTGAATTGCATAGCCGACATCACCCAGATATGAACCATCTTTAACCGTTGCCATACCCCGATACATCGCTTCCTGAGCCACTGAACATAAACGATTGGCTAGAATTGAAGTTTCACCACCCACGATATACATCATGTTGGTGTCGCCGTGATAACCATCTTTAATGACTGTTACATCAATGTTAAGAATATCGCCGTTCTTTAAGGTTTTATTTTCAGATGGAATACCATGACAAACCACATGGTTAACCGAAGTACAAATAGAATGTTGGAATGCAGGGCGGCCTGGTGCAGCACCATAGCCCACACATGCAGGAATCGCGTGTTGAACATTTTCAATATGATTGCGACAGATTGTATCGAGTTCTAGTGTGCTCACACCCGCTTTAATATGCGGTTTAATCATGTCTAGAACTTCAGCCGCCAATTTCCCTGCAACACGCATCTTTTCAATTTCTTCAGGTGTTTTGATTAATCGACGAGGGGCCGTATAAGTTGTATTCATGATCTCTAAAAACTTTTGGTAATTTGCAAGCGTCTATGGTATAAATAGCCGCCTATTTTATCAAATGCTTTTCGTGAATATATTTTACGAAGATATTTGATAACAATAGTCGTAAAAAAATCCGCACATATATCGACACATTACTCTGGGTGCCTAGCAATAGGTGGAGAATGCGGATATATGGAGGCCTAACCCAAACTTTAAGGTAAAGAAAATGGCAGATTACAACGTAAGCATGCGCGACCTTCTTCAAGCAGGCGCACACTTTGGTCACCAAACTCGTTTCTGGAACCCAAAAATGCGTCAATACATTTTTGGCGCGCGTAACAAAATTCACATCATCAACCTTGAGCACACTGTTCCTGCGTTAAATGATGCTTTGAACTTCGTTAACAACTTGGCGAGCAAAAAGAACAAAGTATTGTTCGTTGGTACAAAACGAGCTGCTTCTAACATCATCCGTGAACAAGCTCAACGCGCTGGTCAACCATATGTAGATCACCGTTGGTTAGGTGGTATGTTGACGAACTGGAAAACACTTCGCCAATCTATCAACCGTTTAAAAGATCTTCAAACTCAATCTCAAGATGGTACTTTTGCTAAGCTTACTAAACGTGAAGCTTTAGAGCGTACTCGTGAGATGGAAAAACTTGAACGTGCTTTAGGCGGCGTTAAGAACATGGGTGGTTTACCTGACGCATTATTTGTAATCGACGTTGATCACGAAGCGATTGCAATCAAAGAAGCGAAAAACTTAGGTATTCCTGTAATCGGTATCGTTGATACAAACTCTAACCCAGACAACGTTGATTACGTTATTCCGGGTAACGACGATGCGATCCGTGCAGTTACTTTATATGCTTCTGCTATGGCTGATGCGATTCTTGCTGGTAAAGAATATGCTCAATCACAAGCAAATGCACAAGCTAAAGGCGACGACGCTGCTAAAGACGCTTCTGAGGCTTAATGCGTTTTGACGCAAGCTTGTCATTTTTGCGACATGTAATGGTGGCAAATTAAAGCGTCGAGATTGCAAACGGCCCAGAGATTCTTTGGGCCGTTTTTGTTGAACAGATTTATTTTCTACCGATTTTAGGAGATCAACATGACTGCAGTTACTGCGAGCATGGTAAAAGAATTACGTGACCGTACTGGTCTTGCAATGATGGAATGCAAAAAAGCATTAACAGAAGCAGGCGGTGACATCGAACTTGCGATTGATAACCTTCGTAAATCAGGTCAAGCAAAAGCTGCTAAAAAAGCAGGTAACATTGCTGCTGATGGCGCGATCACTATTATTCAAAACGGTAACAAAGCAATTCTTGTTGAAGTTAACTGTCAAACTGACTTCGTTGCTAAAGACGAAAACTTCAAAAACTTCTCTGATAAAGTTGCTGCTGCTGCGCTTGCTGCTGGCGAAACTGATGCTGCGAAAATTGCTGAACTTAAGCTTGAAGACGGTGCGACTGTAGAAGAAGCTCGTGTTGCACTTGTTCAAAAAATTGGTGAAAACATTCAAGTTCGTCGCGCTCAAATCGTTGAAGGCGAAAACTTGGCTGTTTACAAGCACGGTTTAAAAATCGGTGTTGTTGTTTCTTACACAGGTGATGCTGACACTGGTAAAGGTATTGCAATGCACGTTGCTGCGTTCAACCCAGTTGCTGTAAATGCTGAAGCTGTTCCAGCTGACTTGATCGCTAAAGAGAAAGAAATTGCTGAAGCGAAAGCTTTAGAATCTGGTAAGCCTGCAAACATCGTTGAGAAAATGGTAACTGGTTCAGTTGACAAATACTTGAACGAAGTTGCTCTTGATCGTCAAATGTATGTTATTGATAACGACAAGAAAGTTGCTGATGTATTAAAAGCAACTGGTACTGTTGTAGCTCAATTCACTCGTTTCGAAGTGGGTGAAGGTATTGAGAAGAAAGCTGAAATGAGCTTTGCAGAAGAAGTTGCTGCTGCTCAAGCTGCTGCGAAGTAATTCGTATCTTCTAAAAAAACCCAGTCATGATGACTGGGTTTTTTATTGCCTGCTAAAATCTCATTTTGACTCATGGATTTTTAAGGCGTCACTGATTATTCAGCTTCTTTTTTAAGTTCGTATTTGTCGGCTAATTCACCAGTAACTTCTTTGCCTTCCATATCTAAGGCTTTCAAGTAACCCTCAGCAACGAAGTACTTACGGCCATCACCAGCTTTGTCTAACTCAATGATAGAGGTGTTGGTGCTATCAAAGCTAAAACTACCTTTGCTTTCAAATGCTTTACCATTACCTTTGCCTAAATAAGTTTCTTTTAACTCATAAGTTTTGTCTTGGTTGAGTTCAAGCTCAGTTTTGATCCCTTCACAATCTGCGCAAGGCAGAACACCTTTGTATGTGCCATTCCAGTCTAGTGAGTTTTCTGCTGTATGTGCACTATCAGCAACGACTTCAGATGTTGCTTCTGTTGTGGTTGCAGGAGGGGTTTGTTCATCTGTTTTAGGGGTTTCTGCTTTGTTACATGCAACTAGAAAAATAGATGCCAAAGAAATTGCGATTAGTGATTTTTTCATCTTAGATATAACCTCGTGAAAACAGTAATATCTAAGTTATGAAATTTAAAGGAGAAATGGTAGTAAGGGAATGTAAGGGTTGTTTAACCTTTGGTAAAGCAAGACAAGTTAACCTTGTCTTGCTTTGAAGCGAGGATTGGATTTGCAGATGACAAATAACTTGCCGCGACGTTTTACAATCTGGCAATCAGGGCTACGGTGCTTTGCGCTTTTAAGGGATGAGCAAACTTTCATGTTGAGTTTCCATATTTAATGTTATGTTATAGTATTACATTAAATTAGATGTGTAAAGTTTGTCTTACTTTTGGGTGGGTAATGCACATAAGAAAAAAGCCCTCATCTTTCGATAAGGGCTTTTTTGAATCTGGAGCGGGAAAGGAGACTCGAACTCCCGACCCCAACCTTGGCAAGGTTATGCTCTACCAACTGAGCTATTCCCGCAATAGGACGCATTATAGAGAGTTTCATTCAAGTGTCAACTCTTTATAATGCTAAGTGTTTAATTAATCAGCACGTCGCCAGATTGTACCTTGACGCGTATCTTCTAAAACCACACCTTGATCCAATAATGACTGGCGAATGCCATCGGCTTGAGCAAAGTCTTTGGCTTTTTTCGCATCAACACGCTGTTGAATAAAATTTTCAATTTCAGCATCGGACAGGGTAAGTGCTTCCTGACCAATATCTGATTTAAGGAATTCATCTACATCATGCTGAACCAAGCCAAGAATGTCAGTTAAATGGCGTAGGGTAGAGTAAAGCAGCTTGGCTTGTTCAGCTTGTTCATCTTTCACCGCACGGTTTAGTTCTTTATTCAGTTCAAAAAGTACAGCCATTGCTTCAGCTGTATTGAAGTCATCACACATGGCATTGTTAAAACGTTCAACAAAGCCCTGCTCTAAGGTACCAACAGTTGTTTGACCATATACCTGTTGATATGCTTTAAATGAATGATAAAAACGGCTCAGAGCGGTTTTAGCTTCTTTTAGGGCCACATCGGAGAAGTTGACTGGACTACGATAATGTGAAGACACGATGAAGTAGCGAATCACTTCTGGATGGAATTTCTCCATGACATCGCGAATGGTAAAGAAATTGCCTAAAGACTTAGACATTTTCTCGCCATCTACATTGATGAAACCAACATGCATCCAATAGTTTACATATTGTTCGCCAGTCGATGCCTCACTTTGTGCGATTTCATTTTCATGGTGCGGGAACATCAGATCTGAACCACCACCATGAATATCAAAATGATTGCCTAGGCAGCAGGTTGACATTGCAGAACATTCAATATGCCAACCTGGACGGCCATTGCCCCAAGGTGATACCCAAGCAGGTTCATTTTCTTTGGCATGTTTCCATAGTACAAAGTCAAAAGGATGTTTCTTTTGTACTTCTACATCGACACGCTCAGATGCACCTGCTTGCATGTCATCAAGTTTGCGGCCTGATAAACGACCATATTTATCGAATTTTGTTACTTCAAAATAGACATCACCATTAGCAGCAGGGTAAGCAGCACCTTTATCGACTAATGTGCCGATCATATTTTGCATTTGATCAATATATTCAGTCGCTTTAGGCGCTTCATCAGGTTCGGCACAGCCTAAATTAGCTGCATCTTCGTTCATTGCATCAATAAAGCGTGCAGTGAGCTGTTGAATGCTTTCACCATTTTCATTTGCACGCGCAATGATCTTGTCATCAATGTCGGTAATGTTACGAATATAGCGAACTTTCCAGCCTTGGCTACGTAAGAAGCGAATGATGTAGTCAAATGCAACCATAACTCGAGCGTGCCCGATATGACAGTAGTCATAAACTGTCATACCACAGACATACATATCGATTTGACCTTCTTTGCGTGGGACAAATTCAACTTTTTTACGTTGCTCAGAATTATATAGAACAAAAGGTTGCATAAGGGTTTTCAAACACTCTACAAAAATCGTTATTCATCATAACGTATGCACCATATTTCATAAAGTTATCAGTAGAAAAAAGATGAGGCATAAGATAGTTTTTTCGTGTCTATGATGAGTGTAGTTTGTCTGAAATCATTGTGGGACTTTGAAAAGGATAAGTAAAATTAAGCAATTTGAGTGAAACATCGTAAACAGAGTAAAAATTTAATTTGAAAATCAATCTGCTATAAATCAAGATGCTTATAAAATTTGTAGTGATTAAGAATTATATGCATTCTACACAAAATCCTTTTAAGAAGGTCGGTATTGTATTATTTGTGATCGGTATTCTTGATATCATTTTGATGCTCTATTGCATAATAAATAAAATTGCATATTCATCAAGTTTTAATATTTTTTCTGTGATTATTGGAATTTTTCTGATCAAGGGGAGTATAAAAACTGCACGTATAGCAAGATGGTTTAGTGTATTTTTTTCTATTATGTTAATTGGGATTGTTGTAGGGGTAAGCCTATTAATGCCTTTTGACTTGTTGCTCCTTAAATTAAAACTCAATGTTTGGTCTGCATTAGGCACATTTCTGTTCATTGTTATTTTTTTCTTATTGCTTATTTGGGTTTATCGTCAGCTTTCTACACCAGAAGTATTGAGGTTATTCGCTCAGTCTGGCTATCCAACAGGGAAGCCAATATCAGCTTTTTTATCGAGTGCTTTTCTATTCATCTTTATGCTTGGGATGTTTATCTTAATAGGAAGTGGAGAGTCAGAAAAGAAAGCTAAAGAATTAGCTAGGCAACAACTGGGAAATGGGTTTCAGTACTATGTTTCCAGTATTTCTATTTCTGAAAACTCAGGTCAGGCAAATGTGATTGCATATTCAGATAAAGAAATCCGAAGTGTCAAAGTAAGTTGGTGATTAAAGTTATGAAATAAAATTGTGGAATCTATTTTTTACTCGAATATAGTGTTTTTGTTGGCTAGGCGAACCTAAAAGAAATCGTTATTTTCCTTCATTTTCTAAGAAAACTTATACATTTAGAAACGTGTAGGATGTGCAAATATGCTAGAATCTGCAACATTCTTTTGATTAAAATCATCTACCATCAGGTGGATAGAGTATTATTTTGAGTCAAACTCATATGTCACAAGCCATAGATTTCCAGAAAAGCGCATTAGAAACATTGCGTGTCGAACAACAAGCCATAGATGTTCTTGCTGCACAAATTGATGAACGTTTTGATGCTGCATGCGAGATACTTTTACAATGCAAAGGGCGTGTTGTGATTACGGGTATGGGAAAATCTGGTCATATTGGCCGTAAAATGGCTGCTACCTTTGCTTCGACAGGTACTCCATCATTCTTTATGCATCCTGGCGAAGCTGGGCATGGTGATCTTGGGATGTTGGTACGTGGTGATGTATTGATTGCAATTTCTAACTCGGGGAAGAGTGATGAAATTATGATGTTGATGCCATTAATCAAACATTTAGAAGTGCCATTAATTACCATTAGTCGCGATGATAAAGGGCCGATGCCACAAAATGCAGATGTTGCCCTGACCTTAGGCGAGGCAGATGAAGCGTGCCCTCTTGGTTTGGCACCAACCTCAAGTACAACTGCAACTTTAGTTTTGGGTGATGCTCTAGCTGTTGCACTATTGGAAGCACGTGGATTTACCGCAGATGATTTTGCACGTTCACATCCTGCAGGAGCATTAGGTAAACGTTTGCTTTTGCATGTTAAGCATCTAATGCATACAGGTGATGAACTACCTAAAGTTCGACCTGATACACCAATGAATAAAGTGTTATATGAAATTTCGGATAAACGTCTGGGTTTAACCACGATTGTTGATGAAAATGATACCTTATTGGGTATTTTTACCGATGGTGATTTACGTCGTATGATTGACCAGCAACAAGGTTTTAATGTGAATCTGGCTGTTTCTGAAGTAATGACTAAAAATCCACTAACGATTTCTCAAGAAGCTCGTGCAGTAAAAGCATTAGAAAAAATGCATGAGAGAAAAGTGAATCAATTTGTAGTTGTTGATGATACCAATAAAGTCATTGGTGTGATTAGTATGCATGACCTCATTCAGGCAGGAGTAAATTAAGCCATGGCATCTTATGCTTTACAAGAACAAGCACGTCATTTAAAAGCACTGGTACTTGATGTGGATGGGATTTTAAGCGATGGCTTTGTTACATTAACCAATTCAGGCGATGAGATTAAATCATTTGATATCCGAGATGGCTTGGGAATGAAGCTGGTTCAACAAGCGGGTATGAAAGTGATTATTATCACAGGTCGAAAAAGTCAGATTGTTGAAAAACGGATGTCTGATCTTGGTGTTGATCTCGTCTTTCAAGGGCGCGAGGACAAAGGGCTAGCATTGCGTGAAGCGTGTGCTCAGTTAAATTTATTACCTGAAGATTGTATTTATATGGGTGATGATTGGCCTGATCTGTCTGCGTTTGCTATTGCTGGTATGAAAGTCACTGTGCCGAATGGACATGAAGAAGTACGTCGTCGTGCTAATTTAGTGACCCAAGCGATGGGTGGTCGTGGTGCTGTACGAGAAGTATGCGATATGTTGTTGATGGCAAAAGGTGTTTACCAAGAACTTCTTGAAAAATATCTTGCTGTACCACATTAATAGAGTGTTGATTGGCTCAAAGGTTAGGTAACCCTGTTTATGGATACCAAAGTTTTATATGTTGTTGCTGTGGTAGTCGCTTCGATCAGTGGTGGCTATTATTATTTTAGTGGCAAAGCAAAAAAATTGGATGTTGATTCAGCAAAGAATATGACCTATTCAGCGCAAGGTGTTCATTTAACCCAAACTGACGAGCAGGGCAATTTGTATATGCGAGCTGAAGTTAAACAGCTACAGCAGGATATGCAACAAAAAACGTCAATGCTTGAGCAGCTGAATGCGGTTATGTACAAACAGGGCAAACCTGATGCAACATTCTATGCAAAACAAGCAAATGGCTATGATGATAATAGTAAAGTCATTTTGCTTGGAGATGTTGTTGCAACGAAACTGTCCGATCAGGGTAACAAATTAGAGTTTCATACAGATGAACTTACAGGTTATCCAAAAACAAGAGAGCTTGAAACACAACACCAAGTGATCGTTCAATCACCATCTGCTGAATTTGTGAGTCAGGGTCTCAAGGCTAATTTAAATAATGGTCAATATGAGTTTTATAAAATTCGAGGAAAGTATGCGCCAAGTTCTTAATTTCAAATCTCGTTCTACTTTCCTTAAACAACTAAGCTGTGTTGCTGTAGTTACACTTTCTTCTGCGGCCAGTTTTGCTTTGCCATCGGATCGTAACCAACAGCTTTCATTGGTTGCGGATCGTGCAACCTATAACGATAAAACAGGTATTACGACCTATACTGGTAATGTTGTAATCGAACAAGGCACAATGAAGCTTCAAGCTGATTCACTTGTTGCAAATTTAAATAGCAAAAAAGAGATTCAGATCATTACAGCCAAAGGCCAGCCAGCAAAGTTTCAGCAGCAAATGGACACGAACAAAGGCTTAGCCCGAGGTGAAGCACAGACCATCGTGTACAATGCAGACACAGGTATTCTTACCTTAACAGGTAAAGCATATCTTTATCAGGATGGCTCAAGCATTCGTGGCAATAGCTTAAAATACAGTATGAATAAAGGTGATGTAGAGGCACAAGGATCTTCAACAAATCGTGTGCAAATTATTATTCCGCCTTCAAGTTCAAAAACTTTTCCAGGGGCGCGTGATTAATGGAACAATCAGTGCAGCAGCCACAGACGCTTTGTATCAAACACTTGGCTAAAAACTATAGTAAACGTTGGGTGGTAAAAGATGTTTCTTTTACCATGCAAAGTGGGCAGATCGTGGGGCTACTTGGACCAAATGGTGCAGGTAAAACGACAAGCTTCTATATGGTGGTTGGTTTAGTGCGAATGGACAAAGGCGAGATTCATTTAGATAGTCTTGATTTGTCTGACCTTGCGATGCATGAGCGTGCACGTAAGGGGATTGGCTATTTACCACAGGAAGCATCAATCTTTAGAAAGCTGACAATTGCTGAAAATATCATGGCAATTTTGGAAACTCGTAAAGATTTGAATAAACAACAACGTCAGCAGCGTCTAAACGAGTTGTTAAATGACTTTAAAATCAACCATATCAAAGATTCGCTTGGTATGAGTGTATCTGGTGGTGAGCGTCGTCGTGCCGAGATTGCACGTGCTTTGGCTGCCGATCCTAAGTTTATGCTTCTGGATGAGCCATTTGCGGGTGTTGATCCAATTTCTGTTGGTGATATTAAAGAAATTATTCAAACGCTTAAAGATCGTGGCATTGGCGTTCTGATCACCGATCATAATGTACGTGAGACTTTAGCAATTTGTGAAAAAGCTTATATTGTGAGTGAAGGTTCAGTGATTGCAGAAGGAACGCCACAAGAAATTTTAGATAATGAGCAAGTGCGTAAAGTGTATTTAGGTGATGATTTCGTCGTTTAAATCAACCGATTGTCACTTTTAAAAGGAGAACCGTCAGGTTCTTTTTTTATGGCAAAATTTTAAAAATCTTAAATTATATAAATGGGAATAAGTTGGTTTTTAAATAACATATTGATAGATAAATATTTTATAAGTTTGATTATCTTGGCATAATCTATAAAAGTGTGAACTGATTTACAAAAATACACACATATCTAGCGACTAAATTGTATGTGGAACGTAGTGTTTTTGATAAAAAAATGCTTAAAATGAAAGTGCTGAATGATAACAATACGAAAAAAATATGAACTTGAACAACGATATAAAAGTGAATAATGGATCATGGAAAAAAAGTATGGATTTTAAGTGGTTACTTTATGTAGCAACACTGTCTGTACCAATGACACATGCAACAACACCGAGTGAACAGTATCACACTTTAAAGAACAATATTTCTAAGCTCTTTGTACCCCAAAGCAGTGATGAATTTAAAGTGGCACAAATGCAGAAATTGAGTAATTTTTCTGTCGATGCCTCACTTGGTAGTGATTTGCCTGTAGTTGGATCAGGCCGCCCTCAAGTAGATACAGTTCCAAGCGCTTTCTGGCAGAATCAGAGGAAAGTACTCAAAGATGCAGTACAGATTGCGGTACAGCGTAATCCTGAAATCTCTCAAGGGATTGCAGCTCTGGCTTCGCAAAATGCCAATATTGATGTCGCTAAATCGGGCTATTATCCTCAAATTGGCGGTGGCGTTAGTACTGGCGATCTAGGCAAGAAAAGTACGCGGGGCCAACAGTTACTCACTTTAAGTGCTGCACAGATGCTTTATGATTTTGGTAAAGTTAAATCGGGTGTTGATGTCGAAAAAGCTAAAGTAGTGGTTGGACAAGCCAATGTGTTAGTGAAAATTGATGATATTTCATTAGATGTTGCACAAACAATTGTTAATATTCAGCGTTATCAAAAGCTTATTCAAATTGCGAATCAGCAGATTGCAGGAATTAAGCGTATCCAAGAGATGGCAAATCTGCGTGCCAATGCGGGAATTAGTAGTCAGGCTGACCCGATACAGGCTCAATCCTATTTACAATCTGCTCAATCAGCGATGATTGCTCAACAATCCTTACTCAGCCAATATCAGCAACATTTGTATACTTTGTTGGGGTTTGATACTCGAAATGTACAATGGGCAATTTCAGATGATTTCGTGAAACAGTCTGATTTATATGCCGCACCGCAATTCAATACTATTCCGCAAATGATTGCTGCTCAGGCTGGAATTGAAGTTGCACGTAATCAAAAGTTACAGACACAGATCAGTAATTATCCGACACTATCTGTAAAAGGAGAACTGAGTCAAGCTTTGCACGGTAGGAACCCTGGCAATGACAAAGAGGGTGGCTTTGATAGTGCCATAATGTTTGAAGCAACTAGCCAGTTCTATCAAGGCGGAGCAACATCTTCAAAAACTAGGGCAGCGAGTTTCGCTGAAGAGGCAGCAAAAGCACAAGTTAATGCGGTTTATTTAAAGGTGTTGGATCAGATACGAACCAGCCGAGAACAAATTGAAAATAAACAACGCCAAATGCAGGTTTTGGCAGGACAACAAGCAACAACAATACGAACCCGAGAACTTTATCAAGAACAATATAAGTTGGGAACACGAACTCTGGTCGATCTGTTAAATGCAGAACAGGCGATTCATAGTGCGAATTCAGAGGCAGAAACAGCACGTTATGACATTTACAGCAGTATTGCTCAATACATTGCTGCGACAGGACGTTCTCGCCAAGCCTATGACCTCAATAATATAAAAATCCAAGGATTTGAGGTACAGCCATGATTACAACAAAAATAAACTATCAGCCTTGGTTACAAGCAATTTTAACCATTGCCAAGCATTATCGAATTGAGCCCTCTGAGGAACGAATTCGTTTACAACTTGACTGGAACCAGAACCAAAATTTGGATGAAGTCTTGGTGCTCATCAGCCGACAGATTGGTTTAAATCTCAGAAAGGTTGCTTTTACCAATGAAGTGATTAACCCTTGGCGATTGCCTGTTCTTGTAGAGTTGGCAGATGGTCAAGTAGGCGTTATTGATAAGGCAGATGGTGTAGGTCATGTCAGTGTTCAATTGAGTGGTGATCAAGGCTTATCTCAAAAATTTGCTGTTGGGGCCCTAAAGCATATTATTAAAAATGTATATGTGCTTCGCCCCGAGCAGTCTGTCCCCGATGCACGTATTGATGAGTATATAAAACCTTATGAGCCAAGTTGGTTCTGGTCAATTGTATTACAAGACTGGAAACGCTATATCGATATCATGTTGGCCTCGATGATTGCCAATATTTTGGCTCTGGCGACGATTATTTTTTCAATGCAAGTTTATGACCGAGTGGTTCCATCGCAGTCTATTCCTACGCTTTGGGTATTGGCAGGTGGTGTACTGATTGCTGCTATTTTTGAATTTGTGTTAAGACTTTCTCGGGTTTATATCTCGGATATTATAGGTAAACGTGCAGATTTACGTATTTCTGATCGGGTGTTTGGGCATGCGCTGCGAATTAAGAATAGCGAACGCTCTAAATCAACAGGAACTTTTATTTCCCAAGTTCGTGAATTAGAAGGTGTTCGTGAGTTAGTAACCTCAACAACGATGGGGGCGATTGCAGATCTACCGTTCTTCTTTTTATTCCTGATTATCTTTGCAATTATTGGCGGTAATTTATTTTGGGTGATGTTGTTGGTCGTGCCTCTAATGATCTTGCCTGCGATTTTAGCGCAAAAAAAATTGGCACAGCTGGCGCAAGAAGGGATGCGTGAATCTTCGATTCGTAATGCAATTTTAGTCGAAGCAGTACAAGGTATTGAGGATATTAAATTATTACGCGCTGAATCTCGTTTCCAAAACCAGTGGAACCATATGAATGAAGTGTCTGCTGATATCAGTATGCAACAACGTAAGATTGTAGGTGTACTCACGGCATGGACACAGAAAATTCAGGGTTTAACCTATGCAGCGGTTATTCTGGTTGGATGTTTTGCCGTAATGAAAGGTGAGATGACCACAGGTGCCTTGGTGGCCTGTTCGATTTTATCTTCACGGATGCTAGCACCAATTTCACAGATCACAGGTATCTTAGGCCGTTTACAACAAGCGAAGGTGGCGAAAAAAGGTCTTGATGAGCTGATGAAAAAACCTGTGGATCAGGCAGATCATGCGCACTTGGTGCATAAGGAAGTATTACATGGTGACTATGAGCTGAAAAATGTTTCCTTCCAATATACTGAAGATGATTCACGACCTAGTCTTGCGATTCCTCATCTTAAAATTCGTGCTGGCGAGCGGATTGCGATTTTAGGGCGTAATGGTGCAGGTAAATCAACACTCTTACAAATTTTATCGGCAATGCAATTTCCAAATGCAGGTTCAGTACATTTAGATGATTTGGATATCAGTCTAATTGACCCAGCTGATGTACGTCGTGATATGGGGTTGCTGAATCAGAACTCACATCTGTTTTATGGCACCATCCGCGAAAATTTAACACTGGGTGCGCCCTTAGCTCGTGACGAAGATATTTTAAAGGCATTGAAAGTCACAGGAGCGCTTAGTTTTGTTCATGAGAAAAAAGAAGGTCTAGACCATTTAATTTTAGAAGGGGGCGTTGGTTTCTCTGGTGGTCAGCGACAAGCCTTATTATTGGCGCGATTGTTAATTCGTCAGCCAAATATTTTGCTATTAGATGAACCGACAGCTGCGATTGATGATGTGGCTGAAAAACAATTGATTGATCATTTAAGAACTTGGTTAGGCTATCGGACTTTAGTTGTTGCAACACATCGACGTGCCGTTTTGGAGCTAGTTGACCGAATTATTGTCATGAATGAAGGCAAAATCGTCATGGATGGTCCAGTAGAACAAGTTTTACAACAATCAACGATAAAACAAAAAATAGTTTAATACTTTGAGGAAAATTTATGAGTGAACAACAACAAAGCAGCAGTCGTCCTATGAATGTAACTTATAAGGAGCCAAAGTTACCTCGTTCGACACTCGTTGTTTGGATGATTGGGATTGGTTTACTTTCACTCTTAATCTGGGCATGGCTATTTAATTTAGAAGAAGTTTCAACGGGTACGGGGAAAGTCATTCCATCTTCGAAAGAGCAAATTATTCAATCGCTTGAAGGTGGAATTTTGACAAAACTGGATGTGAATGAAGGGGATGTCGTTGAAAAAGGGCAAATCCTTGCACAACTTGATCCAACACGTCTTGCATCAAATGTCGGGGAGTCGAAGTCATTATTGATTTCAGCACAGGCGACTGCCGCACGTTTACGTGCTGAAGTGACAGGTTCTCCATTAAGCTTCCCTGAAGAAGTGCAAAAGAGTCCTAAACTTGTACAAGAAGAAACAGCTCTATATTTGTCACGCCGTGAAAATCTGGAACAGTCAATCCAAGGATATGAGCAAGCAGCAAAACTGGTACGGCAAGAATTGGCAATGACAGAGCCTTTGGTCGCAAAAGGTGCGGCTAGTGAAGTTGAAGTACTGCGTTTAAAACGTGAGGCCAATGATTTAAACAATAAAATCAATGACACGCGAAATCAATATTATGTGAAAGCACGTGAAGAATTGTCTAAGGCGAATACCGATATTCAGACACAGCAACAAGTGGTGAATGGTCGAAATGACAGTTTAGAACGTGCCGTATTTAAAGCACCTGTACGCGGGGTGGTGAAAGAAATTGATGTCACAACTTTAGGGGGCGTTATTCCCCAAAATGGTAAGTTGATGACTATTGTTCCTTTAGAGGATAAATTGCTGATTGAAGCACGTATTTCACCGCGTGATATCGCTTTCATTCGCCCTGGACAAGAAGCTTTAGTCAAAATCACGGCTTATGATTACTCAATCTATGGTGGTTTGGATGGTAAAGTGACGGTGATTTCACCCGATACTATTCGTGATGAGGTGAAGCAAGATCAGTTCTATTACCGTGTATATATTCGTACCGATTCTGATCGTTTATATAATAAGGCCGGTAAGGCATTTAGCATTACACCGGGTATGGTAGCAACCGTTGATATTCGTACTGGACAAAAGACCATTATGGACTACTTGCTGAAACCGTTTAATAAAGCCAAAGAAGCTTTACGCGAACGCTAATTTTCTGTTAATAAAAAACCTCGCATCAAGCGAGGTTTTTTATTTGTGCTGTAAAAAGCTATAATCGCGTTTTAAATTTTTATTTATGCTTTATGCCATTTACCCTTGCCAGCTCGGTAACTTTTGAAGAAGACATTAAAAAAAGTCGTTTCCAAGCGATTGCAGCAGTTGTTGAAAATGAACAACAAGTGAAAACTTTTTTAGAAGACAATAAAGACTTATCTACGACGCATCAATGTTGGGCATGGAAGATAGGCCATCACGTTCGTTTTAATGATGATGGTGAGCCTTCAGGAACAGCAGGGCGGCCAATACTTGCCACCATTGAAGGTAATGATCTAACCAATGTGATTGTATTGGTGAATCGTTGGTATGGTGGAATTAAACTGGGTACAGGTGGTTTGGTGCGTGCCTACGGTGGTTGCGCAGGACAATGTTTGCTCTTGGCTGAAAAAGTTGAATTGATTGAAAAGAAGGAAATTCGTTTTGCATGTTTATTCAATGAATGGGCGATTATGCAATATGAGCTGATGCAGCAGCAGATCGAGTATCAGGAACAATATACTGAAACAGGTGTCATCATTGAAGCACGACTACAAGTGCATCAAATTGAACCGTTAAGGTTGAAATTACAGGATGTGAGTCGAGGACGGGAATTGCTTAAAGTCATAGAGGCACAAGAACATGACGCATGATCCTTTATTAAAATACCGAGAGCAGCATAAACAGCGTTTGAATTATATGCCGTGGTTATATTGGACTTTAAAACCCAAACATCGCGAATGGGCTGAAGCATGGCAAGCCGAGTACCAAGCCTATCTGATGGAAATGGAAACGGTAGAAATTGGTCAAAACTGCTTTATTTCACCCTTGGCTCATATCTTTGCTGAACGTGGTCGCAAGATCAGTATTGGAGATAATACCTTTATTGCTGCTGATTGTACTTTGCATGGTCCTTTAGAAATTGGCAATGAAGTTGCAATTAACCATCATTGCATTTTGGATGGGGGACGTAGCGGGATCAAGTTACATGATCAAGTTCGAATTGCGGCTTATAGTCATCTATATGCGTTTGATCATGGCATGGAAATGGATCGTGCGATCTATCAACAACCTGTTACTTCTAAAGGCATTGAGATTGGGCGTGATGTTTGGCTAGGAGCGCATGTCGGAATTAAAGATGGAATCAAAATTGGCGATCATGCTGTAGTTGGAATGAACAGTATGGTGACCAAAAATGTTGAGGATTATGCAGTGGTTGCTGGGAACCCCGCAAAATTAATTCGTTATCGAAGCGATTAAAAAAGCGTATGAGATTCGATACATAAATTTAACCCACCATGCTTTTATCTATGCTAAGTTAAAAATAAGTAGAAGACCTAAGGTACATACCTAGAGAGAGGCGAAAATGAACCGTGTAATTGCATGTATTGATTCTTCACCCTGCATTGACGCTGTTGCGGAAGCAGCAGTATGGGTTGCGAAACAAACGCAAAGAGAGTTGGTACTGTTGCAAATCTTGGACTATTACCCAGCTAGTTATCATTTAGGTGAAATCAGTGGCGTGATTGGCTTTGAAAGTAATGCCATGCTGCTCAAAGAACTTGCAGAATTGGAACAGAAACAAAGTGAGTTAGCGCTCGATTATAGTAATAATTTACTCAAACACATTTCTGAGTTGATCGAAAAACAATACGGTCTAAGCAGTACCAAAATTCAGGAAAAAGGCGACTTCCTAGAACAAAGCTTTAATCTTCTCAACGAAAATGATGTGGTGATTATCGGTCGAGTGGGTGAGCGCGCTGCTGAGAAGAACAAGCCGATTGGAAGTAATGTTGAAAACTTTATCCGTGGTGCAAATTGTACGGTGATTACCGTTGGGGAGCATTTCCAGCCACCGAAACGCTTTATCTTTGCTTATGAATATTCACCGACCTGCCAAAAGATGTTGCAACGCATTGCTCAAAGTGACTTGTTGAAAACATTGCAATGCCATTTGCTCTATGTGGGTGATCACCCAGAAATGTTGACTGAACCTGAAAAGTATCTGACTGATGCTGGTTTGGATGTGGTCTCAGTTTATCGTTATGGTGATGTAGCACAAAATATTCTTGAATATCAACGAGAACATGATATTCAATTGATTGTATTAGGTGCATTTAGCCACAGTAAAATTCACCAATTCTTCTTAGGTAGTATCACGACGACGATCTTCCGTAATGCCAATGTTCCACTATTAGTTGCTAAGTGATTCATTTTATTCCATATAGTTATCCGCAATTCCTGTGGATAACTGTATGGAAAAGCACTGGAGATAAATATAATTTGTTGATATTACACAACTAAATTAAATAGGTTGTTTTTTAATCTCTATTTTACGATTGCAATGGCAAAACCATCATGGCCTTTTGAACCAACCGTTTGCAAAGCCGTGCAAGAAAGCAACTGAGGATGATCTTTCAAAGCGGTGAATGCTTCACGGATTCCTTCAATACTTGGTTTCTTGTTATTTTCATCAATGATCGCACCTGCACGGATCACATTGTCTAATACAATGATTGTGCCTGGATGAGACAGTTTTAGACTGAGTTCAAAATATTCTCGGTAGCTCTGCTTGTCGGCATCAATAAATATCAAATCAAATGCTTCACTGCCTTCAGCAATCAGCTGATTCATGATATCTGCACCACGACCTTTTTTGAGTTCGATGTTGGTCGGCATATTGGCATAATCAATATTTTCCTGCGCAATGATGACGTGCGTATCACGTCCTTCAACCGTCAGTAGATAACCATCTTCAGGTAGGGCCTTGGCAAGCCAAATGGTGCTATATGCACCGAATGTACCGAGTTCTAATACACGTTTGCATTGATTCATCTGAATCAGCATTTGCAAAAACATGCCTTGATTAGGCGCAACAGCCAAATGATTAGAGAAGCCCTGAGTATCAGTATTATCTAATGCATGTTGAAGTCTTGGGTCTGTGGGAATTAAATGTGAATTGATATAGTCATCAATCTCGGTCCACATCTGTTGCATAATCAAGTTTACCTACCAATTTGTTAGCTCTGCATTTTAAACATTTATGCTCAGAGTGCAATTTTATTGCTGAATGAATCTGGATGATTGAAACAAAAAAGAGATCATTTTGATCTCTTTTTATTGCGATATTTCGCTTAGAAATTACACATTGAACTATTGCGGGTAAGATCGGGTCCCCAAGTACGATAGCCTTGGGTATCAATATGGATCTGACCAGAGCTATATAAACCAATACCTAAATCTAGACTTTGACCGTGCTGTGCCCAAAACTGACATAGCTTAAACTTGGTCTGTTCAATATAGGCGTAGTCTTGTGGTTGCGGGTATTCAGGCCCAATACGGAAGTCGATGGCCGAATTGAATAAATGTTTTGATGAACCAGCACCACCAGCACATTGGTTAAGCGGTAAGTCACGATAGACAGAAGTCACTTCAAAATCGGTCAAGATTTTGGCTGCAATTAAATATTTAAATACGCGGAGTGTTGAGAGGGAGTTACCCCATAACTCACGGTTTGGTACCATATATTCAGAGCGACCACATTTTTGCCAGTCACGTGCGGTACGTAATAATTCAAAACTTGGAATGATGTGTGCGACATTGTTGCGGGTTAGAAATTGTTCATATTCCCGCACACGAGCATAGTTTTCACCTTGATTTAGCCATTGGCGATATGAAGAAGGTTCAACTTTATTTGGAATCGGACGTGTAAAAGTAACTTGTTCTTGCGGAATGTAAATTCTTTTACCTTGGTTTTGATTTACTTTTGTCGTTGAGCTACTACAGCCCACCATCATCACAGGGATGATAAATAATGATAATAGACCCTGTAATTTATTTCGCATCATAAAAAGGCAGTTCAAAATCTGTAGGCGTACTATTTTAATGCAAAATAGCGCATGAATAATGATGTAATTGCAAAGAAATGTGTGGTTCAGGTATAAAAAAGACCAGTAAAACTGGTCTTTTCAATTATTTTTCTAAATATTGTAGCTTGTCTGGCTTACCATTCCACTCTTCACGGTCGGCTGGTTGTTCACCAATCTGCGTGATGTTATTTCCTGCCCATTTTTCTGATAATTCAGCGTTGAGCTCGATAAAGACTTCTTGACCTTCTGGTAACTCATCTTCAGAGAAAATTGCATTTGCTGGGCATTCTGGTTCACATAGAGCACAGTCGATACATTCATCTGGATTGATAACAAGGAAGTTTGGACCTTCATAGAAACAGTCTACTGGGCAAACTTCAACACAATCTTGATATTTACATTTAATACAATTTTCAGTGACAACAAAGGTCATGGCGACAGCTACCTAAAAATACGGTTTTTTGTTTGGAATGGGGTATTGTAGGCAAAAAAGGGGTAAACAAACAATTGCTTTTATTGATATTGTTTATTTATACATATGAAAAATAAGTTAATGTATTGATAATAAATAAGATGTTCAGAGGGTGTATCTGTTTTTTGCTAAAAAAAATGTGATTATCTGCTTGATTAGGTCAATCATTGAGACAGAATCTCATTTTTATTTTCAGTTAAAACATGCAATTAAGGCACTGAAAATGGTTTCATTCATAACTTTTAGCATTCAATTGGTGTTAATCTCAGGTACCCTGATGCAAGAGACACTAAAGTGTATAGAGTAGATGGATATCTTCAGGCTCTTTTTCGAATAATTCTAGATCAGGTTGTATTAAAAGCTGAGCCCCTTGCTTAAAGTAAAAGTCTACAGTGCGTTTACTTGGCGTGGCAGAAATATAGAGTTGTTTCGCATTGAGTTGCTTTGCTGATGTGATAGCAGACTGCATCAACTGAGTACCGATACCTAAACCTTGATGATCGGCATCTACATAAAAATATTGCAGTAATTTGGCTTCAGGATAGTCCGCAATATGCTGATTGGAAACGACCTGTACAGCAATGAGTTGATTGTCTGAATCAAATCCACCTACGCATAATGCTCCTTGTTGATGCAACTTTTTGAGCAAAGGTGGGTCATTTTCCAGATGATAGGTATCCCAGTTTTGCTCATCATAAAAACAATCAATTAATTGTAAACCTGAGCTTTGTTGTACATACATTTGAGTGATCAGTTCACGTCGACTAATCTGTTGCCAGATCAGATCAATTTCTGAGTGTTCTAATACCTTAAACCGAATATTAATTGTGTTTTTCCCTTAAGTTAGATACTGAGTAGGAAGCTATTTAGTCTTTTTAACTTGATTAATTTAAGTCAAAAATAGACAGGAAAATAGTTTTGGAACAAGCTGAAATGAGCAACTTGTTCCAAAAAGTGTATTTAAGATTTCAGTGCGGCTTTTAGAGAATAGAGTTGCTCTAATGCCTGACGTGGCGTTAAATCATCAACATCAATTTGGTGTAATAACTCCAAAGCAGGTGATGGTTTTTCAACCTCAATCACTTTCTCAACGACTTGAGTTTCGATCTCGTGCTCAACTGAACTAAATAGATCATTCTGCACACTACTCTGTAAGTGTTGATGTTGCTGCTTTTCCAGAATCTTTAAGCGTTTTTGCGCCTCTTTAATCACGTTAGCTGGAATACCTGCTAACTTGGCAACTTGTAAACCATGACTTTGGCTGGCAGGGCCATGTTGAACTTTATGCAGCAAAATTAAATTGCCGTTCAGTTCTTGGGCGGTAACATGATAGTTATCAATACCAGCTTCACCGCCCAATTCGGTTAACTCAAAGTAATGTGTTGCAAATAGGCAGAGGCATTTCACCCGTTTGGTTAAATCAACCACACAGGCCCAAGCTAAAGAAAGACCATCATAGGTACTGGTGCCACGACCCACTTCATCCATCAGCACTAAAGATTGACTGGTTGCATGATGCAAAATTTGTGAGGTTTCAGTCATCTCTACCATAAAGGTTGATTTGCCTGTCGATAAATCATCTGCAGAACCAATGCGAGTAAAGATACGGTCAATTGATCCCAGTTTTGCCGCCTTGGCAGGTACAAAACTACCGCAATAGGCGAGCAAACTGATCAATGCAGTCTGACGCATAAAGGTCGATTTACCCCCCATGTTTGGCCCTGTAATAATTGCCATACGATGCTGTGCATCTAGGAAAGTATCATTCGGTGTGAAAGGTGCCTTATTTAAAGCTTCAACCACAGGATGGCGGCCAGCCTGAATTTTGATACTGGTTTCAGGGGTATATTCGGGTCTTGCCCAATTGTTGAGTCGAGCTTGATGTGCAAAGTTTGCAAGCACATCAATATAGGCAATCGCAGCACTCATCATTTGTAAATGCGCAATGTTTTGACGTAATTCATCTAATAATGATTCAAACAAAAGCTTTTCACGGGAGAGGGCACGAGACTCGCTAGAAAGGACCTTATCTTCAAAACCTTTGAGTTCAGGTGTGATATAACGCTCTGCATTTTTGAGAGTCTGACGACGAATATAGTCAGCTGGAGCTTGTTCTGCCTGCGCACGGGTCAGTTCAATATAATAACCACTAACACGGTTATAGCCGATTTTCAGGGTATTGATCCCCGTACGTTCGCGCTCTTTAATTTCCAAGTCAATCAAGAATTGTCCAGCATGATCACGAATTTTACGTAACTCATCCAGTTCATCATCATAACCTTCTGCAATTACATTGCCATCACGTAACAATACCGGCGGACTTTCAACAATTGCAGCCATCAGATGTTGATGCAGACTCTTAAAGTCGCCAAGTTCTTCATCTAATTGAATTAATAGCTTAGATTTTTGGGTTTTTAAAACAGGATCTAAGGCGTGGCGTAGGAAAGGGATCTGTGCACAAGCTTGACGTAGTTGCACCAAATCTCGTGGACGAGCGCTGCCGAGCGCAACACGACTCAGTACACGTTCAATATCGCCAATTTCTTTTAAAACTAAGCGAAGCGGTGATTCATGGTAGCCTTTTAACAATTGCTCGGTTGCATCAAGACGTGCATCTAAAACAGCAGTGTCACGAATAGGCTGCATTAACGTGCGGCTCAGTAAGCGTCCGCCCATCGCTGTTTGGCAATCATTAATCAATTGGAACAGCGAAGT
This sequence comes from Acinetobacter sp. C26M, assembly GCF_023702675.1. Taxonomy (NCBI): domain Bacteria; kingdom Pseudomonadati; phylum Pseudomonadota; class Gammaproteobacteria; order Moraxellales; family Moraxellaceae; genus Acinetobacter; species Acinetobacter sp. C26M. The sequence goes on along the minus strand of NZ_CP098478.1, from coordinate 2,675,218 downwards.
ACCATGATCAAACAACGGTTCGATAATTTCTAAATTGCGACGTGTGATTGGATCAAGTGCAATGAAGTCTGTACTTTGCTCAATTTGAATTGAACGAATATGCGGCAAGGCTGTTTTTTGGGTTTCTTTTGCATAGTGAATTAACGCTGCTGCCGCTGCTTTCGCGAGGGGAATTGGATCTAGCCCAAACCCAGATAAAGTTGAAACACTAAACTGATCACATAAGGTTTTTTGTGCATTATTTAAATTAAAATCAACGTTTGGACGTTTGGTAATAGGGCAGTCCAGATTTTTCTTAATCTGTTCAATAATATTTTGATCCACTAGATCTTCATCGATCAAAATTTCGCTTGGCATTAAACGAGCCAGTTCGATTGGGAGCTGTTCAGGTTTATAGTCTTGTTGCTGAACTTTAAAAATACCTGCACTCAAGTCGAGCAAAGCAAAACCAATCTGATTTTGTTGAATACACAGTGCAACCAGATTTGAGGATTGGTAACTACCGAGCAACGCATCATCGGTTAAGGTTCCCGGTGTTAAAATACGCACAACTTTACGTTCTACAGGACCTTTGCCTGTAACTTCACCGACTTGTTCGCAGATCGCGACAGTACGCCCAGCTTTGACTAAACGCGCGAGATAACCTTCAGCTGCATGATAAGGAACGCCAGCCATAGGAATAGGTTGACCGCTGGCTTTACCACGATGGGTCAGGGTAATCCCTAAAAGTTTGGCTGCTAAGTGTGCATCTTCAAAGAATAGCTCGTAAAAGTCACCCATACGGTAGAACAGCAATGCATGCTGATAATCCGTTTTGACTTTGAGATACTGCTGCATCATCGGCGTATGAGATGAAAGGTCAGCCATGATTTCAGCGCTATTCATGTATGTTAAATCCTTAAATTTAAATAATAAATAAGTTTAATTTGAACGTTTGGCTGTCTCGCCAATTCTAACAACCACTGTAAAATTCGACTTAATAGCGAAGGAAGTATACCTTTCTAAGGACTTCTTTTCTGTCAAAATTGAGTCAACAGTGTATGAGAAATTGAATGACTTCCTCGGTATAGTCATCTTAACAAATTGAGAAAGATTCACAAAAAGGAATCCTAAGATGTATGCGGAAATAAACAGCAAAAAGAAAATTATTTGATTTGCTTGTGTAATCAGCCAAGCGTCGGCATAGCATTAAAACTGGTAAGTAAAAAGAGCTTAGATTGTTTGTGTAGATTTCTTTTAAATCTGAAAATAATGTCCTGAATTGTTTTGTTAATAGCGCTATGTTGTGATTATCGCGCTTTTAAAATGTGTAACAAATTATTCAAAATTGAATTAAATAATAAACTTTTACTGTGGGTAATATATTGATATTTCATATATTTGTATTGATTTGCTAAGCTTATATATGTTTTTTAAAAAAATAAACTCAATCCTGAAAGATTAGGCATAATCAGAGCAACTATTGTCAAAAAGGTCAACATAAATGGATCCCTCGCCGGGTACAAATTTAAAATACAATTTCATGACTCCTTGTTTTTGTTTAAGGAGTAAGTAATGGAATTTTTATTAGATCCAGGGATTTGGGTAGGTTTGCTTACTCTGATCGTTTTAGAGATTGTTTTAGGGATTGATAATCTCGTCTTTATTGCCATTTTGGCAGATAAACTTCCTCCTTCCCAACGCGATAAAGCCAGAATCATTGGTTTGTCTCTCGCATTGATCATGCGTTTGGGCTTATTGTTCGCCATTTCTTGGTTAGTCACTTTAACCAAACCGCTTATTTTCATTTTTGATTGGTCTTTTTCGGGTCGAGATCTGATTCTTTTATTCGGGGGTTTATTCTTACTCTATAAAGCGGTAAGTGAATTGCATGAACGGATGGAAGGTAAAGCCGAAGTCAAAATTACCACTAATGTCGTGTATGCGAGCTTCACAGCAGTTGTAGCCCAAATTGTCGTATTAGATGCCGTATTCTCATTAGACTCGGTCATTACCGCAATTGGTATGGTGGATAATATCTACGTCATGATGGTGGCGATGGTTGTGGCCATGCTGGTGATGCTACTTGCTTCTAAACCATTAACTGAGTTTGTGAATCGACACCCAACCGTCATCATTCTTTGCTTAAGCTTCTTACTGTTAATTGGTATTAGCTTGATTGCCGAAGGCTTTGGTTTCCATATTCCTAAAGGTTATATCTATTCGGGTATTGGTGTTGCAATTGTGATTGAGGCATTCAATCAGTTCACGCAGCGGAACAGGTCTAAACATGAGTCGAAGATCCCGTTACGGAATCGAACAGCAGATACGATTTTAAAGCTTATGGGTGGCAAAGCAGAAACCACAGCGACAAATCCGCTGCAACATTTGCAAGCGCAAGAGACCTTTGATGATCAAGAACGTTATATGATTGGTGGTGTATTAATGCTGGCAGAACGATCTGTCGCATCAATCATGACGCCACGCAGTCAAATTTCGTGGATTAACATTGATGAAACGCCAGAGAAAATTCGAGAGCAGGTTTTATCCGTACCGCATAGTTTATTTCCAGTCTGTCGAGGCAGCTTAGATAAAGTTCTGAGTGTAGTTCGCGCCAAGGAAATTCTGGATGTGCTGGATGATGAAACGCAATTAAAATCTTTGATCAAAGCACAACGTCCGATTTTTATTTTTGAGAAAATGAAAGTGATTGATGTGATCAATACATTGCGGACTTCCAAAGGTTCATTGGTGCTCGTCAATGACGAGTTTGGAAATGTGCAGGGTGTAATTTCGCCTTTAGACGTTTTTGAAGCGATTGCGGGTGAGTTTCCAGATGCCGATGAACAGCTTGATTTGATCCAAGTCGATGAAAGCACTTGGAAAGCTACAGGCACATTAGATTTGTATCAACTTGAATTGCAGTTAGGTGTTGATTTAGTCGATGAAGAGACAGCTTATATTACCGTGTCGGGACTTATCCTCGACAAAAGTAACGGCCAAGTAGAAGTCGGCTCAATGCTGGACTATCAAGACTTACAATTTGAGGTGGTGGAGATGGAGAGCAATCGGATTAAAACGGTGATGATTCGATTAAAGTAAATCATCTTGCAAAAAGTAGCGTTCATGGTTTGATAAAGTTTTGAACTTGAATGTAAAAGTCTGAATCAGGGGAGTAGTTTGTGATCAACAGGCTGCTCTTTTTTTAAATATGTGCAATAAGTAAAAAAGTGAACATCTACGTCTTCGAGCCGCTATGATTGATTCTGATAATGACAATCTTAAATTGGACGCTTAAAAATGAAAAAAATCATCTTGGCATTTTCTATTTTGATGCAAATACCCGCTTATAGCCTAGCCAATGATTCAACGGGTTATGTGGGTACTGGGGGAGTATCCTATCTTAAAAATGCGCATGTTGCGATGCAAAGTGAAGACTTATTTATTAGCAAGAAGCTGATTAAAGTGGATTACCTTTATAAAAATTTAAGCAATAAAGATGTGACGGAAACCGTTTTGTTTCCCTTACCACGTATTGATAACTTCTTTGATTCGGATTTTGCCCATACCGAAGCACTGCTAAAAAGCTTTAAAATTATTGTTGATGGTAAAAATATTCAGCCAGAAATGCATGTACGTACTTTTATTCAAAGGGATGAAAAGTCACCGTTAATTGATGCAACAGATGTATTTAAACAATGTGGTTTTAGCCAAACAGAGATGCTTAATCCTTGGATGCGCAACAATGATGACTATAGCTATTTTGTCGATAAATTAAAGCAATGTAAGCAGCCACAAATACAGAAAATATTAGCGAACTTTAAAAAAGATGATGAAATTCCATGGTCATCTCAAGTAATTTACAGTTGGAAGCAAACCTTTAAAGCCAATGCGTTGACCAAAATTCAGCATCAATATCAACCTTTAGTGGGTGGTGCGGTTGCCCTATATCCAGATGAATATAATCAGAACTTTTGTATGGATGCACAATTTAAGCAGGGCTTAAAAAGAGCCAAAGCAGAGAATTCACCGTTTAATGCTTTAAGCTATATTCTGACCACGGGAGCAAATTGGGCTAAACCGATTGAAAATTTTAAATTGACGATTGAGCGTGATAAGAATGAATTGGTTTCATTTTGCTGGAATGGCAAAGTCGAAAAAATCAGTCCAACTCAATTTCAGATGACCAAACGTAACTTCGTTCCCAAACAGGATTTGGATATCATTTTTGTGAGAGTGAAATGAGCCAATTTGCAAATGACTGCAACAAAAATCAATAAATGAGTAGCTTAATCAGGCTTTTCACTCTCATACTATCGAGTTAGAAAGGGACATTTAACTCAGGATTGAACGTGAATTTAAAGAATCTGGAAGCATTTTACTGGGTGGTGACGCTGAATAGTTTTAATAAGGCAGCGACAAAATTACAAACCACCCAGCCTGCGGTATCACAGAAAATCACTGCTATTGAAAATGACTTAGGATTTAAAGTTTTAGATCGAAGTTTTCGTCAACTGAAACCCACGCATAAGGGGATGACCTTATTTAAATATGCTGAAAAGTTGATGCGTTTAGAAACTGAACTCATCGCAGAGTTAACTGAAAATCAGCATTTGACTGGCACAATTCGTTTGGGCGTTTCGGAAACCATTGTCTACACATGGTTGGTGGAATATATCGAGAAAGTTCAACAGGAATTCCCTAAAGTTTCTGTAGAAATCGTGGTTGATTTGACTCCTAATTTACAAGAAGGTGTACGCACAGGTGATCTGGATATGGCCTTTTTACTTGGACCAACGCTGGCTTTTGAATGTATTGAACAGGCATTGTGTGATTTTGAACTCAGCTTCTTGGCTTCACCTTCATTTAAAGGGGGGATTGCTCAAATGTCATTTAAGACCTTAATGTCACATACTATTTTAACCTATCCAAAAATTACCTATCCTTATAAAGAGCTGAAAGCCAAAATGAAGGAACAGGGGCTGGATGAGCCGCTTTCGATCACCAGTTATTCCTTGGCGACATTATTACGTCTTGCCGAGCAAGGCTTGGGGATCGCTGTGGTGCCGACCTTAACTGCTTTAAAAGAAATTACCGATGGTCGATTAGAAATATTAAATACGCCAATTAAGTTAAAGACCTTCCACTTTACCTCGATTTATATTCAAGGCAATGATGCTGCATTGAAAGAAAAATTAACCGATGTCGCTGTGATGGTTTCTGAAAGCGCGATGAAAAGCTTGAATGAGAAAATAAAAATTTGAGCTGGTTAAAGCAAGCTTCTGTAAGAGCCGTGTATGTGGAGTCCAACAGCTGCTGAGTTAAAAAATTATAAAAGCAGCTTATCAGGAGTGATAAGTAAAATTTATATTCGAACTAATCATAAATAAAAAGTAATTAAATTCAATGCATTGGTTTTAATTTTATATCTAAAAAGTCGTATTGTTCAGTTGGCTTGCATATGTTTTTATTTGAACGAGAAGATTTGATTACCCATCGCTGAGTGGGAGAACAGGGAATCTTTGTGATTTAAAAAGGATTAAAGAAGATCGTTTGTCAATAAAATGATGCTCTTGGATCAAGTCAAAAATAGCGTTATTGAGCTCAAATGGATGAGGAACGCATCAATATGTCTTTACTGAAATCTTCTTTGCTATCAGATCGCCAATGGGCCATTGTCGCCTCGATCTTTATGATGGCAACCTCTGCCATGGGACCCGGGTTTCTAACCCAAACTGCTGTATTTACAGTAAAACTAGGTGCTGCATTTGGTTTTGCCATTTTAGTGTCAATTTTGATTGATTATGTGGTGCAGCAGAATATTTGGCGTGTAGTGACGCTCACGCAAATGCGTGCATCCGATATTGCCAATAAGGCTTTACCAGGCAGTGGTTATTTACTTGCATTTCTGGTGATTTTAGGTGGTTTCTTCTTTAGCATCGGAAATATTGCAGGTGCTGCATTGGGGCTGAATGCGCTATTTGGTCTGGATACCAAATGGGGCGGTATCCTCAGTGGTACATTGGCGATTTTGATTTTCGCTTCAAGAAAAGCCACGCTTGCGATGGATAAAAGCATGATCGTATTGGGATTGCTGAAAATTATCCTGATCATCATTGTGGCTGTGATTGTGATGCCTCCTGTTGGGCAGGCGGTACAGCAAACCTTTGCGCCAGATCAGATCGACTTTGCCATTATTACCACCATTGTTGGTGGCACGGTGGGGGGCTATATCTGCTATGCAGGCGCACACCGCTTACTCGATAAAGGTGCGGTTGGTCCTGAAAATATTGATGAAGTTGCAAAAGCAGCCACCAAAGGTATTGTTGTGGTTGGGATCATGCGCTATGTCTTATTTTTAGCATTCTTGGGTGTGGTGGTGAGTGGTGCAAGCATCGATCTTGCTAGTCATAATGCCAATCCAGCGGCACAAGCATTCCAGTATGCCGCGGGCACATTTGGTTATAAATTATTTGGCCTGATCTTTTGGGCAGCGGGTATTAGTAGCACCATTGGTGCAGCCTATACCTCGGTTTCATTCTTTAGTGCATTTAAAAAGAATTTAACCCCAAAACAAAGCAACTATACCACCATCACTTTTATTGCCTTAGCCTTATTACTCTATGTGGTATTGGGTGCAACGCCAGCAGGTCTACTCATTTTTGTCGGTGGTTTTAACGGTTTAGTGTTGCCGATTGGCCTTACCATTTTTGTCTATGTTGCGGCTTGCCGTAGAGACTTGATGGGCAATTATAATTATCCAAAATGGTTAATTGTTCTAGGTGCAGTCACCTGTGTATTGACGTGGTGGATGGGCTATATGTCATTTACGACCGTGTTTAACTATTTGACCAAACTTTAAGCCAGATAATCGTACAGCGAAAAAGGAATGATGCCATGTTTGTAGATTTAAACAGTGATTTGGGCGAAAGCTTTGGCTCATGGAAAATGGGCAATGATGACCAGATTTTACCTGTGGTGACCAGTGCCAATATCGCATGTGGCTTTCATGCAGGTGATCCACTTGGTATTTTAAAAACAGTTCGTAAAGCTGTTGAATTAGGCGTCACGATTGGGGCGCATGTGTCTTATCCAGATCTGGTTGGTTTTGGCCGCCGTAACATGGATCTATCACGTGACGAACTGATTGCTGATGTGCTGTATCAAATTTCTGCACTGGATGGTTTGGCAAAAGTGGCAGGCTCAAAAGTGCAATATGTAAAACCACATGGCGCACTGTATAACACCATTGCTCATGACCAAGCTCAGGCAGCCGCAGTGATTGATGCGATTAAGATGTACAACCCTGAACTGGTTTTAGTGGCTTTGGCGGAGTCAAGCTTGGTCGTGCAGGCGCGTGCTGCTGGTTTAAACGTGGTGTCTGAAGCATTTGCAGACCGTGCTTATAACCGTGATGGTTCACTGGTTTCGCGTCGTCTAGACGGTGCTGTTTTACATGATTCGGCATTTGTTGCGAGTCGTGTGGTGTCTATGCTTAAACATGGTGGAGTCGAGTCAATTGATGGTGTGTTTACCCCAATTCAAGCCGATACCATTTGCCTACATGGCGACACCGACGGTGCATTAGAAATGTCGGCAGCCATTAAAGCCGAGCTTGTAAAAAACAAGATTGAAATTCGCCCATTTGTAAATAAAGCATAAGGATGAGCATCATGTATAAGGATATTAAAGTCGACTCAGCTCAGCTTAACGCTGCTTTAGATGCGCGTTTAAAAATCCGTGCAGGCTTTGACCAGCCAACAGCAGGAATGGCAGCAGGCATGACGCAGGTGAATATGATTTCGGTGCCAAAAGCGTGGGCATATGATTTTTTACTCTATGCGCATCGTAACCCGCAAAGCTGTCCGGTGCTTGATGTGCTCGAAGAAGGCATCTATGTAACTCAGCTTGCGGCAGATTCAGATATCCGCACCGACTTTCCACGCTATCGCATTTGGAAAGATGGAGAAATGGTTGAGGAAGTGACCGATGCCAGTGAGATTTATAACGCTCACCCTGATTTGGTGACTTTCTTGATTGGTTGCAGTTTTTCTTTTGAAACCGCTTTGCAAGAAGCAGGGATTGAAGTTCGCCATATTCATGACAACACCAATGTGCCGATGTATCTAAGCAATATTCAGTGCCAGCCAGCAGGGCGTATTTCAGGGAATATGGTGGTTTCAATGCGACCAATTCCATCGCATCAAATTAGTGAAGCGGTAAAAATTACAGCACGGATGCCAAGTGTACATGGCGCACCTGTACATATTGGTCATCCTGAAAGCCTAGGAATTTTAGATGTAAATAAGCCTGACTTTGGCGATGCTTCTCGTATTGAAGCGGGTGAAATTCCCGTGTTTTGGGCATGTGGAGTCACCCCGCAAGCGGCAGTCATGAACTCGAAAATTCCTTTTGCGATTAGTCATGCACCGGGTCATATGTTGATTACCGACATTCCTGATCGCGCATGGATGGGCTAATTGGACTAAAGAATAATTAAAAAGGATAAATAAATGCGTTTTTTATCGGTAAACGCCGATTGTTTTCTGATTGAGCTTGCGAGCCTCGAAGAAACATTGGCGTTGTACAATAAATTGCAACATACGCAATTGAATGGAATTAAAGACTTAGTCCCCGCTGCAAAAACAATTTTGGTTTTTTTTAACGAGATCGAAACCAACTTTAAAACGCTGCTTACTTCAATTCAGGGACTAAAAGTAGATTCTGGATTTGAGCGTAGTAGCCAAGAAGTAGTTGTGCCGATTCGTTACGATGGCGAAGACCTTGCTCAAGTTGCAGAGTTACAAGGCTTGTCTGTAGTTGATGTGATTAGAAAACATCAGCAAAGCGTCTGGAATGTGGCTTTTATTGGGTTTGCACCAGGCTTTGCTTATATGAGCAGTCCCGATCAACCTTTTACTGATATTCCGCGCTTAACAGTTCCGCGAAAAAAAATTCCCTCAGGCGCTTTAGGCTTAGCTGGAAAATACTCTGGTATTTACCCAAAAGACAGTCCGGGTGGTTGGCAGTTGATTGGCACAACATCGGAAAAAATGTGGGATTTAGAGCGGGAAAATCCAGCACTCTTGTTACCGGGCATGACCGTACATTTTGAAGATGTGACGCATCGTCCAACCACAGTGACTGTACCGCAGCAGATCACGCGTACTGTTGAACCGAAACAATCGGTGCCGCTGTTTACGATTATTGCGCCAAGTTTACAAATGCTGATTCAAGATGAAGGGCGATTCAATCAGACCAATATTGGCGTTGGAGTGGCGGGTGCAATGGATTTATCTGCCATGCACAGTGCTAACCGTATTGTGGGAAATCCAATCGATACCTCCGTCATTGAAGTTTTAAATGGTGGCTTAAAGGCCAAAATGCAACATGCTGGCGTTATTGCAGTGGCTGGAGCTATTTCAAATATTCGTGTGAAATTTGCCGACGGTCAAACCGCAGACTTTGCAAGCTATCAACCGATTGATCTGGACTTAGGCGATGAGTTTCAAATTCAGCCACCAACGGCAGGCTTACGAAACTATGTTGCCGTTCGTGGTGGTATCGATATTCAGCCTGTACTGAATAGTACCTCGTTTGACAGCTTAGCGATGTTAGGACCAGAACCTTTAAAGCTTGGGGATACCCTTTATCAAGGGCAAGTGAAGGCGGCTAACATTAGTGTCAATGAAGTGGGCAAAACCGATTTGCCCAAAGCTGGCGAGGTGGTTGAACTAGATATTGTGATGGGTCCACGTACTGATTGGTTTGAACACGACAGTATTGAACTGCTCTGTCAGCAAGAATGGTTGGTGACCAATGAAAGCAATCGCGTTGGGCTCAGATTGTCAGGTGCGCAACCTTTAACCCGAAAAATTAGCCATGAACTGGAAAGTGAAGGCACGTGTATTGGTGCTTTACAAATTCCACCGAGCGGTCAGCCTGTTCTGTTTATGAATGATCACCCTTTAACGGGTGGATATCCTGTCATTGCTGCTGTTGCGAAACACCATTGGGATTTGGTTGCACAGATTCCCGCGGATTGCCGCATAAAATTTAAAAAAATTGCCGAATTTACAGATTTTGAGAATAAATGATGAATACTGAAAAATTATTGATTGCGAATCGTGGTGAAATTGCCGTTCGAATTATCCATGCTTGCCGTGATATGGGAATTGCATCGGTCGCACTCTATGCAGATGACGATATGGGCAGCATGCATGTCGAGCTTGCAGATGAAGCATGGGGCTTGGCTGGTGCGACTGCCAGTGAGACCTATTTAAATATTCCAGCTATTATCGAAGTTGCAAAGAAATCTAAAGCCACAATGGTACACCCAGGTTATGGCTTCTTATCTGAACGCTCTGAATTTGCCCAAGCAGTGATTGATGCAGGCTTAAAATGGGTCGGGCCATCACCGAGTGCCATTGAAAAACTAGGCGATAAGATTGAAGCCCGCAAAATTGCAGCGTCGGTGGGTGCACCCTTGGTACAAGGAACCCAAGACCCGTTGAATAATGCTGATGAAGCTTTAGCATTTGCCAAACAATTTGGTTTGCCGATTGCGATTAAGGCGGCATTTGGTGGCGGTGGTCGTGGCTTAAAAGTGGCATGGAAGCTTGAAGAAGTAAAAGAACTGTATGAATCCGCTGTGCGAGAAGCCAAGGCTGCATTTGGACGGGGTGAATGTTTTGTCGAGCAATATCTAGATCAACCACGTCATGTCGAAGCACAAGTCATTGCCGATCAACATGGAAATATTGTAGTACTCGGAACACGTGATTGTTCTTTGCAACGTCGAAACCAGAAGTTAGTTGAAGAAGCGCCAGCACCGTTTATCAGTAATGAGATCTATCAACAAATCTTGAGTTCAGCAAAAAATATCTGTCAGGCCGCCAATTATGTTGGTGCAGGGACGGTTGAATATTTATTGAGTCGAGATGAAAAGCTTTCATTTTTAGAAGTGAACACTCGTTTGCAAGTTGAACATCCTGTCACTGAGGAAACAGCAAAAGTCGATTTGGTGGTAGAACAAATCCGTGTCGCACAAGGCCATATATTGTCGATTCAAGAAACGCCAAAAGCACAAGGTCATGCCATTGAGTTTCGTATTAATGCCGAAGATCCAGCACGTGGTTTTATTCCAGCATTTGGTGTGTTGAGCTTATTTGAAGCGCCGTTTGGCAACGGTGTGCGTGTTGATACTGGGGTTCGAACTGGGTCATTGGTGTCGAGTCATTTCGACTCACTGATGGCAAAACTGATTGTGACTGGTCCAACCCGTGAAGTTGCTATTGCGCGTGCTAAACGTGCGTTAAAGCAATTTAAAATTGAAGGTATCGCATCAGTTCTAGATTTTCATCGTGCAGTACTCAATGAACCTGACTTTAGCGATGAATTTAATGTACATACTCGTTGGATTGAAAATGATTTCAAACAAGAGTTAAAGCCAATTAAACGAAGCATTCCTAATCATCAACAACCGATGCTGCTCAGCTACATTGAAATTGATGGGAAATTACATCGTTTAGGTTTACCTGTGGGCATGTTTGCACACAACCCAGCAGTTACTGTCCAAACGCAACAATCTGCTGAACTAGAAGTAAGTGCAGAGCACTTGTTGGCTCCGATCAATGGTGTAATTAGTTCATGGAAAGTCACTCAGGATGAGCAAGTGACTGAAGGACAGATTGTCGCGATTATGGAAGCCATGAAAATGGAAGTGCCTGTGCTTGCACATAGAAGTGGAACGCTTAAAATCCTCGTCGAGCAAGGCATAACGTGTCAGGCAGAAACAAGTATTGCTAAGATTGTTTAAAAACTAAATATTTCTCTTAACGATCAAGATCAAACTTTCCTGAATAACCCTTTTGATCAGGCAATCTTTGGTCTTGATGAAATTTTTCAAAAATATTTGGAGCTATTTCTGATTGGCAATAAAATAGATAAATATTTCATAGTGATAGAATAAAAATGAAACCAATTTATGTTGTGAAAGTTGGTGGGTATCATGAATGTTTCATTTTTTAATAAATTTTCTTTTACATCTATGGTTTTTTGATTGTATATCCATCTTAAAAAAGAAGAAAAAATCAGCATAAAGAATGAATCTATATATTTTTTTGATAAGTCATTGTTCTTGGATATTAGACAGAATGCTTCGTATCATGTAGAAAAAGATAATTTTTATGAATTAAATGCTAATTATTTTATATTCAAAGGGGGTACTTTTCGTTTCATATTATATAACCAAGGTATAAAAGTGGTATATAAAAAGAAACTATTATCCAGTTTTCAAAAAATAAGTGGAAAAAGTCAGGTTGGATCAAAAAATATCTATATAAGAAATGAGCTGTTTTTACTGCTGATGTATCTGGGTAGGATAAATATAGCTTACGTTTCTTTATTTATATATTTCATATATTTTATTTTTTTAAAAATGGTTGATTTATATATTTTCGTTGTTTTTTCTATCGTTTTTAGTCTTGTTATTATTTTAATATTATTTATCTTCCTATTTTTGTTGGAGCTGTTTTTCATATAATTTTATTTAAACTTATCAATTAAAAGATATTTAATATAAAGATGTTTAAATGTTTCTCAGCCCTATTTGATTATTTTATTCATAAAGCTTGGCAGTGTGATCTTATATGACGCAAATGATGAATCTGCGAAAAAACCTCTTTTATGATCGCTTTTGTCTATTGAAATGGCTGAGATTGATGATAGTAGCAGGAAAAAATAATTAAAAATTATACAGCGATATAATTGTGTTTAAGGCTTTGAATATAGAATAAAAATCACTTTTAAGCACTTCTTTTGTGCAGACACTTTCACAATCTTAAAACTTTCCTTGAAATGATAAGTTTTTTTATACAAATGATAATTTTTTTCTTAAATTTTAAAGTAGATTTTTAGCATTATCTGTGATTAATATCACAAAAAATGGATTTTTTTGCCGTATTAGTAAGAAAAATGGAAAACTAGATTATCGTTAACTTTTAAGATTGATTAAATAATGTACTTGCACTGCTAGTTTTTTGATTCCTTCTCTGATGTACGGTTTTGGATATGATATGAGTGGGTAGAAATGGTTCTGAGTAATCCTAATCAAGTGAAATTAGTGTCTAGTTCGATGCTTAATTTATTGATTTATTTTTGTGTAAAAAATAACCTTAAAAATGCAAAATATTTGAGTGATTATAAAACAAATGAGTTAATTCCAGTTGGGGAGTGGATAGAATTATTGGAAGAAATTAATCAGAAAAAACCTAAACCAGCACTTGGGTTGGAAATATCAAGTTATACTCAACCTAAACATCTCGGTATTTTGGGTTATATTGCTTCTTCTTGTGAAAATATATTAGAGGTGTTAAATCTTTTTATAAAATATCAACGGCTTTTTTGTGAAACAAAACCAGCGAAGATGTCTATTTCTGATCAATTTATTGTGATTAGTTGGGGCGGAGATCCTTATCTTAAAAATAATCAGTTGGTAGATGAATTATTGATGGGGGTACTTTATACATTTTTAGGAAAACTGGTACATCCTGATAAAATTGAAGTATATAAAATTATCTTTAGCTCAGAAAAAACAAAATTTCTTGGTAATTATGAAAGTTTTTTCGGCTGTCCAGTTGAGTTTGAAGGCGAAGATGTTGAAATATATATTCCGATGACTAGTCTTGATCTGACCGTATCGAATGCTGACCCGGTATTGAATGATATTTTAATTAAACAAGCAAATTTACTACTCTCAAAACGACCTAAGCTTGATGTTTTTGATGAGCTCATCCAAAAAACAATTATTCAGGCTGTACATAAAGGAAATATCAGTGTGGATTATGTTGCCAACAAGTTAGGCTTACCATCCCGTATATTTCAACTGAAATTAAAACAACAAGGATATACATTTAAAGAAAGACTGAATCAAGTTCGTCGAGATTTAGCTTTTGATTATCTTGCAGACCTTAATTTGAGTATTCTAGACATATCGATGTTGTTAGCATACCAAGAGCAAACATCATTTATTCGTGCATTCAAAAGTTGGACGGGGATGAGTCCTTTGCAGTATCGAAAGAAAAGGATTTTAAATCAGCGTTCTTAACTTTAATGGGATACTTATTTATAAAATCTTAGTTTTAAAATGTCCTTTTTTACTATTATTTTTGATCAATTCGGGCTTATTTTTATATCTTTAAAACTAAGTCCTATGTCTAAAGTATCTATTAAAATTGATCTGAATTCATTTCTACTGCTATTTATAAAAATAAATCTTGGGACTCAAAGCATGGTATTACTCAGCTTATTCACTCAGAGGAATTGGGCGATCTAAGATTGAATGCAGCTTGAGTTCTTGAGCGGTTTGAAAAATCTGTAACAATCCATTTACAAATTCTCAAATGTAAATGATAATTACTATTATTTGTGTTGTTTTGTTGAATGATCGATGCACCATTTATACTCTCTGTAATGTTATTGACTCAAAACTTGTTCCTTCCTCATCGTGATAGGGCTGTATACGTAGTTTAAGCAAACTTTCACGGTGAATCCGCGTACATTGCATATTTGTTTACGAATGACATTGTATTGCTTAGATTTCTATTCTTTTTAGCGCCTAGTTAGGCTCATGGTTCGTTTTAATTTTTAGTGAACATTATGTCCAGATCTCTCTCATCTCAAATGATTATCAAACCACATGTATTGGCAGTCGCAATTGCTCTATCTATGGGGCTTATGTCACAGGCATTTGCAGATAGCAGCGTAACACCAGCCAAAGTAGTGGTAAAAACGCCTGCAAGTGCAGCGAACGCGAATGCTTTGAACCAAATTTATCAAATGACACCGATTACGGTACAAGCTGAAAAAGAAGACACGATTCAGTTTGGGCAGAGTGTCTTAAATCAAAAAGCAATTGATCGTTATCAAGCAAACAACGTGGCACAATTGCTCGATAACATGCCAAGTGTTGGTTCTGCAGGATCGCCAAGACCTGGTGGACAAACGATTAATATCCTTGGTATGGGGGGAGTTGAGGATGTTCCGATCAGCTTAGATGATTCTGTCAAAAGTTTTGATAAATACCGTCAAGGTTCGGTTTTCATTGAGCCAGAAATTTTAAAAAAGATTACCGTTGATAAAGGTCCACATAATGTTGAAGTTGGTAATGGGGGCTTTGGTGGTAAAGTCACCTTAGAAACTAAAGATGCAACGGACTTATTGGTTGGTGACAAAAAAGTCGGTGCTTTTGCTAAATACTCACGCTTTTCCAATAATACACAAAATACCTATACAGGGGCCGTATATGGTAAGACGGATAACGGCTTAGCAGATGCAATGCTGTATTATACCAATCGTGACAGCGGTGATGTTAAACGCCCCGATGGCAGTAAATTTTTATATTCCGCACAACAACAAGATACCTATTTAGCGAAGTTGAACTTTCACCCGACAGAAAGCCAGAAAATCAGTTTGAATGCGATGCAAAGTGGGCATAAAGGGTGGGAACCATTCGCTGCTATGCGTGACCAAGATGCAGTGCCAACTGAAGCTGATATCAAGAAATATGGATATGAAGAAGCTTGGAAGCGTCGCTTAGTTTATCGTGATCAAAACGATAGTAGTTATTCACTTGCATATGAGTTTAATCCAGAATCTAATCCTTATTTGAATTTTAAAGCAACCGCTTCATATTCAAAAACGGATCAGCACGATCAACGATTACCTAGTGTTAGTGGTTCTGCAGCAACCTTGGGCAATGAAAGCTGGGTGACCTATACCAATACTGCTTTAAAACTCAGTAATATTAGTGATATTACAACTGATTATGGGACGCATAAATTAAAAGTAGGGGCGCAATATCAAAAGATGGAGCAGAACTCGCTCATTTACGATAAGAGCAATGCCAAAAAGCCTGATTATAACTTTGGTTATTATGAACCCTATTATATGCCCTCTGGGGACCAGCAGATGCTGAGTGCATTTGTTGAAGACCAATATCAGATCAATAACTTTACCATTACGCCATCACTTCGCTACGATCATATTACCAATACAGGTAATCCGAACCGAGCGCCACGTTATAATGATCCTAGTGCTGGACATGATTATTCAAGTAAAACCTATACAGGTTGGTCGCCACGTTTAGCCTTGGCGTGGAAGCAGGCTGATTATCTGACTTGGTTTGCCAATATCAGTAAGACATGGCGTGCCCCGCGTGTAGACGAGCAGTATTATGTGCAATCAGCGGTGACATCAGTGCCTGCGACTAGTCGTTATTTACACCCTGAAAAGATGCTCGCGATCCGTTTGGGTAATGAAATGAATTTTGATGATGTCTTTGCATCTCAAGATCATTTACAAGTTCGTCTGACTTATCATCACAATCGTGGGGCCGATGAAATTTTTCGCAACCTTTCAACCTTTTGTAAGGTGCAAGCAGAAAATAATGCCAATGGTGGAAATGGCAGCATTAATGACTGTAATGGTAACTATCATCATGGTTTTTATCGCAATGTAAATGATTATACGATCAAGGCCTATGAAGCTGAGGTGTTCTATAATCAACCGACTTGGTTTACAGGCTTAACCTATTCATATATTCGTGGGCAGCGTGATAATTCACCTGTGAATCCTTGGCTTGACCAAAAAACATGGATGACTGATATTCCTCCTAAAAAAGCCACAGCGACTTTGGGTGTAAATGTGCCAGAGCATCACTTAACTATGGGCTGGAGGGGAATCTTTGTGGCGGCACAAGATCGAAGTTTGTCTGATAATGATAAATCGATAGCAGCTTCTTCTTTTTCCTTACCAAAGACAAAAGGCTATTCACTACATGGAGTTTATGCTGACTGGCAGCCTGTAGGTGAAAAAGGACCAACATTAAATTTCTCAATCGACAATCTGTTTAATCGTGAATATAAAATGTACTTAGGGGAATATATGACGGGTACTGGTCGCGACTATAAATTTAGTATTTCTCAAAAATTCTAGTTATAGCATTGTGCTGTAGCTAAGCTTTGGGCCTGTTAAATCTGTACAGATGTTAGGTTTATTTTCAACAACTGTACGGATTTAACATTTCTTTGGGCTCTAAAAATATTTAAGCAAAGCAATATGCTTATTTCTATGCTTAAAGTCTGAAAATTTAAGGACCAATGGATAAAGTAGGATACTGAGCAAGATTGCAATCAACCAAAGCGATGCAACATGATTTACACCAAAGTATTCTCCTTGATTTGTTCCAAATATATTGACGGCAATCAGGTATAAAGCCTTCAGTACATATAGGTGAACAATATAGAAAAACATCGGTACTGAGCCAAAGACAATTAATGGTTTGACCCATTGCTTAGCTTCAAATTTTTGTAATAACACTAATAGCAGCAGTCCTATACCAACATTCCATAGAATGAAGAGCAGAGATGGAGGGTATTTGGTTAAATTGATAAAGCTCATGGTTGTTTCGGTAATTGTTGGCATTACAATCCATGCTTGATCACCATACACATTGATCCATCTTAAGACCAGAAATAAGCCAATACTACATAAACCAAAGTTGAGTAATATCAGATTCCTTTGTTTTGTATCTCGATTTTCTTTAAATGCGATCGTACCAATACAATAACCAAGTGTGATCACACCAATCCAAGGTAAAACTGGATATGATGTTCTAAATCGAATAAATTCTCCAAATTCAATCCAGCCTCGTTCATGCAAAACCATCCATAGATTTTGTAGGATAGGGATATTTTCAAACGAGACCTGATCGAGCAGGTTATGTCCAAAAATAATAATAAGACTGACTGCCCATAAAGCTTGCCGTGGTAAGCCAACTAGCGCTGCCAAAGCCAGCATACTCAAACCAATGGCCCAAATAACCTGTAAATAAATCACATCGGGTGGGAAGCTTCCCGTCCAAGCAAAGTTGATCACAACCAGTTCAAGAAAAATCAGAAATAACCCACGCTTGAGCAAAAAATCGCGTGTCATCGCAATATTATTCTTGGCTTGATAGAGGTACGCGGATAAGCCTGTTAACAGGACAAACACTGGTGCACATAAATGAGCAAAGACTCGACTCAAGAACAGTGATTCATCAGTATGCGTAATGAGCATGGGGTCGGGCACTTGATGGTGAAGGTAGAAGGTTTCTCGAACATGATCCACCATCATAATGAGGATAACTAAACCTCTTAAAGCATCGATTGCTTGTAAGCGTTGAGGGGGAATTTGCATGAGTCTAAGGTTGTACAAAAGAAATTAATTGTAATGTTATAATATATCAATTTGTGTTAGAGTCAAAGTTCAATCAGGGGGCTTGTCATCGCATGAAATCTAAATGATGTATTTTTTCTCAAAACACTTTCGATATTTTAAGCATATTGAATTTTTATAAATAATTATAAAAATCAACAAATTATTTTATTTTTCACTAAATGATAATTTTTTAATACTTTGCTGTTAATTTTTAAACAGGGGTCTTTTATATAATGGGTTTTGCTTTTTAGAGCAGTTATAATGAAAAAATGGATTTGTTTAAGTTGTAGGAAATATAAGAGGTTTGAATCGAAAGATTTTAAGGAGGGTGATGTTGTTTTCTTTTATCAATTTGAAATTGATGCAGAAGAAGTCTATAAAATAATAAGAGAAGGTGTAGTACTAAAAAGGAAGAATAATATTTTGAAAATATTGAATAATGGAGAAATTTTTTATTTAAGAGATCAAGATGTATATCCTATAGATGCGCCTGCTAAATTTATTTACAATATGTTTGGTGTCTGTTGCTGTTCTTTTTATAAGCATTAAAAAAATCTACTGAGGAGTGATTAATATTCTAATTTTATCCTAAGAAAGATATTGAAAAATATAAAAATTTAGTGGTCAATAAAATATTTTACCGTATGGAATGAGAGCATTGATTAGTACATGGGGAAGAGCGCATTAAGTATTTCATTCAAATATTTCTATAAATTGACCAACAAGCTGAACCATAGGTAAGTTGCAGCTTGGTCGTATAGTTAAACTGGAAATATTGAGCAGTTTGGAAGAAATTCGAAAAACTAAACCTATTTGAGTACTAATTCAAATCAATATGGTGATCTGATGTATTGATGATTCATATTTTGGGTATTTATGCATAAAGGTTGCATTATTGCTGTCGGTCACTATCTATCTGCAACTCGTATAGATCAGATTGTACTGCGTGATTACATTGCCGATTTCATCAACAGGTTCTGAATCTGGTTCAAACAAGCCAGTCATAGGAACAGCGACGAAGTAAATTATTTCTATAGAATTGTAAGGAAATGGTATTTTTAAATATAAGTATCAACTTACGCTAGACTATTTATGTCTGGATAGATCTGATTAGTACTGAAACGTGTTGGATAAAATTTAAATCAATCTACTTAAGCTAACATGTTAAAGTGATGTATCAAAATTAAAAATAGGGAAGAGATAGAGAATGAGGCGAGCACTATGTTTGATGTCTATTGGGGTTGTATCGACGTTTATTGGAGCAACTGAAATCGCTACAGTGAAGGAAGTAGAAAAAACATCTGCTCCGCTGTTAATAGAGAAAACAAAAGAGTCACTCATTCGCCAATCAACTAAACAAGCAGACATCAATGATGAGGTTGATACGCAGGCTTTAAAACTAGGCGGAATTCATCGTCGGGAAGATGCAAGGCAATATCTTGAATTAAAAAATGAAGTCGAAAAAAGTAGTGATAAATCTTTAGAAAAGAACCAAGCACCCAAACCAGTATCTGTTGATATAACAACTAAATAGATGACCTTTGATTTATGATGCTAATTGATATGATCGTTGGTAATGTATTAGTTTTTGAAAGATACAAGAAGCAAGTGATGAATTATTTTGAAACGTTTTTGGTATCACTGTAACTGTTTAGTTAATTAAATATTAATGAAATTTGTCAATTTGGCGATAATTTCAAGTACTTAATTCCCTAATTAATAAAAATATAATACTTATAACTCTTGTTACAACCATTTAGTCGACAAGCTTAAAAAAAATTCCCATAGTGCTATGAACGATATTATTGGGAGAATTATTATGGATAAGATTACAGTAATTATTAAAGATCAAGAAGAGAATGAGTCAGTTGTAGTAGCACAGTTAAATGACTTGGAAGATAACAATATTCCTTTCTTTAAACGTGTAGAGCATATTGAGGTTGAAGGTAATATTATTTTTCCAAATATGGATCTGCTGTTTGAAAGTGAACCTGATGGAAAAATTTATCGACTGGTTGCACCTGTTAACGACAAAAGGTTTATTTAAAATTAAAGCAATTACACTGTTATACAAAAGGCCCACTTAGGATGTTCAAATAGGTGGGTTTTCTTTGAGATATGCAAACGCTTTTGGAAAAACGATATAAGGGTAAGGCTAGAGTGACGAGAAAAGAGCTTGTATGTTAGATCTGTTTGTACAAGCTCTTTGAGTATCCGTCTCGCATAAGAGGGGTATGCCTTTTATCAGTGGATTGGGTTAAGCCCTTTCACAATGTCATTAAACTCTGAACCATTGAGCCAAAAAGATTTCTTTAAAAAAAGTGTGGTCATAATACTTTCTGCGGCTTCACTATTTTGATTTTCACAAAATAATCCATAGCTTTCACCTAGAACGGTATTGTTCTCTATAAGGCGAATAAAGAAAGCATGTTGTTCGTCAGCATAACCAAGAATAGCATCACGTCGATTGTTCATTTTTCATGTCTCCACATCAAAAATATTTGAATAAAACCTAACTGCCGAAAATCAAAAATATTAGTGAATTAGATCAATAACTTAATATTTCAATGTTTATTTAAAAATTCATAAGTTATTCATTTAAAACATTAATTTTAGTTTGTTTCACATCCTTGTCTAAGTTAAACAAGCTAAAATCTGATCTATGGAATTTATTGTTATGCAAAATTTATTGTACGTCAACTTGAATTTGTAACTTTTTCAAGTTAAATTAATTGAAAGTATTTTAAGCTTGGGTAGGGGGAAATTATGTCCAAAAAAATTGAATTTGAGCATGGTGGTGCAAGAACCAATGCAGGACGGAAGGCACAATTTAGTGAGCCGACCAAAGTCATCCGTGTTCCTGAATCCCAAGTTGATTTCATCAAAAGTTGGTTACTGAATAATGTCAAAACTGGCACTCAAACTGATTTGACAACATCAATGAAAATACAGAATGTCCAAGCTAAGAATGATCGACTTTATCACATTCCACTGGCAACGGAACGTGTTGCTGCAGGTTTTCCGTCGCCTGCCCAAGACCATGTTGAACAAGCTTTAGATTTAAATGAATTTTTAATTCGTAACGAAAATTCTACTTTCATTGTGAAAGCTAATTCTTTGTCGATGTTAGATGCTGGCATTGATATCGATGATCCGTTGGTGGTGGATCGTAGTCTTTCAGCCAAGTCAGGAGATATCGTTATTGCTTTGATTGATAACGATTTTACGGTAAAGCGGTTGATGGTTGATCACCATTTTAGCCCACCTAAAGTATGGTTAAAAGCTGAGAATCCTGACTTCCAAAATATTTATATTACTGAGGGACAAGAGTTACTGATCTGGGGTGTTGTGACTTATAACCTAAAACCAATGAGATAAGCCCATGAACCTGCCACAACGTATTTTTGCTTTGATTGACGTGAATAACTGCTATGTCAGTTGTGAGCGCGTGTTTAATCCAAAGCTGGAAAATCGTCCTGTGGTGGTCTTGTCAAATAATGATGGTTGTGTGGTTTCACGTTCCTATGAGGCGAAACAGCTTGGTATTCGGATGGCGGTGCCTTTTTTTCAAATTGAGGAAATTATTCGGCAGCATCACGTCGAGGTCTTTTCCAGTAATTATGCTCTGTATGCGGAAATGTCACGTCGCTTTATGAATATATTGGGGAGTTTTGTCGATCCCTGTGAGCAGGAAGTGTATTCGATAGATGAGTGTTTTTTAGAGCTAACCGCCTACCACCAAAGTTATGATTTGACTGCGTATGCGCATCAGATTTTAGATACCGTCAAAAACTGGTTAGGCTTGCCATGCTGTATCGGCATTGGTTATTCCAAAACTCAGGCAAAACTCGCCAATCATTTAGCCAAGACTCATACTTGTTTTAATAGCGTGTGTAATATCGTTGCTGAAGATCCCTGCATGATTGAAGATTTGTTGCAGCATATGCCTGTGGGAGAAGTGTGGGGCGTTGGTCGTAAGATTCGACAACGCTTGGAAAAAATGAATATCTACTCTGTGATGGATTTGCTGCAAGCGGATGCCAAAATGATGGGAAAGTATTTTTCAGTGCTGATGGAGAATACAGTCAAAGAGTTGCAAGGTATGGCTTGTTTAGAACTTGAGGATGTAGTAACGGACCGCCAACAGGTATTGAGTAGTCGTTCATTTGGGCAACCCATTCAAGATAAAAGTGATTTAAGCGGTGCATTGACTGAATTTTGCTTACGTGCGGTTGAACGCTTGAGACAGCAAAAATTACTGTGTAAAGCCATTGGAGTAAGCATCCGTACTAATCGCTTTAATAAAGATCAATATTATCGCCCTTATACAGTGGTGTATTTATCTGACTACAGTGACGATCGTTTAGAAATTATCAAAGCAGTACAGCAGGGGCTTGATCGCATTTTTCAAGCGGGACATCGTTATAAAAAAGCGGAAGTGATTTTGTTGGATATTATTCCGCAGCATCGTCATGCTGTGGATTTATTCCATAATACAGATGAGCTGATTGCCCGACGTAATCTGTCTATGGCTTTTGATGGTATTAATGAAAAGTTTGGGCGTGATACCATGACGCTAGGGCGTTTGATTAGTCCGCATGGACGTGCATGGCAGATGACGCAAAATCATAAATCACCGAGTTACCTCACCAAATGGGATGAGGTGTTAAAAGTTATTTAAGATGATAGAGATCTATTTAAATTGATTACCAAACCTTTATTTACTGATAAAGGATCGCGTGATAAATCTTGGAGATAGAATAAGCGTTTATGCAACACCATATCGATTTTTTTAAGGCATTGAAAGATTGATGGTGGTATGTGAATTTAATTTTTTATTGGAATAAAGAAATCATTTATGGCAAGTCCTGTTGAAAGAACATTAAATATTGATCAACTCACGCATATCGTTTCACGATTTGCTGAAGTGCAGGGAGATCATTGTTCAGTACTGCCACAACTTTCGTTTCACAGTCGAATGAGCCCGACAGATAGTACCCACTGTATCTATAATTTGGGTATTGGCATGATTTTAC
This sequence comes from Acinetobacter sp. C26M, assembly GCF_023702675.1. Classification (NCBI taxonomy): domain Bacteria; kingdom Pseudomonadati; phylum Pseudomonadota; class Gammaproteobacteria; order Moraxellales; family Moraxellaceae; genus Acinetobacter; species Acinetobacter sp. C26M. The sequence continues at coordinate 2,651,942 of NZ_CP098478.1, read as the reverse complement.
AGGGGCAAAAACAAGTTGTTATTGGGGATCAAGTCTACCATTGTCATGCTGGACAGAGCATGTTGACCACAATTGATCTACCTGTAACGTCTCATATTGTCCATGCTTCCACGCAGAAACCCTTTTTAGCTGTTTTGCTGTTGCTTGATTTGCAGATGGTAAATCAGGTAGTTGCCGATATGCCTGTTGTAGACTCACCTACAGCAGATTTACCACAGCATTCATTTAGTGTGGAATCGGTTGATACGCCTTTGATTGATGCTTTTTTGAGGCTGGTCAAAGTATTGGATGAACCAATGATGCTTACTCATTTGGCCCCTTTAATTCAAAAAGAAATTATCGTAAGGGTTCTCAATGGCCCTCATGGTGCATATTTACGTCAGTTGGTGAAATCGGGGTCGACCAATCAAAAGATCCATCAAGTGGTGAACTGGTTAAAACATAATTATGTACAACCGATTCGTATGGATGATTTAGCAGAAAAAGCCTTTATGAGCCCATCGACATTTAGACAGCATTTCCGTGCTGTGACGGGGATGAGCCCTCTACAATATCAAAAGCAGTTGCGTTTACAGGAGGCCCGTCATTTGATGTTCAATCAGAATGTTGATGCTGGGCGAGCAGCGGGTTTAGTTGGATATGAAAGTGCATCACAGTTTAGTCGAGAATATAGCCGTTTGTTTGGTGAATCCCCACAACGTGATGTTCAGCGCATGCGACAAAGTTTATAAATTCTGAGTAAGAGAAACAGCAAAATAGGCAAATAAGTGCTTAGTTTAGGCAACTGAGAAAAAGTGCATCCCATATACTTTTTATGAGAAGAGAAGTTTATTTTGTGGGATGTTTCCATGTCTAAGACAAATGTTGCGTTATTTCAATCATTCCAATTGGCTCAAGGCATTCACTTACGAAATCGAGTGATTATGGCTCCCATGACCACTTGGTCGAGTAATGACGACTACACTGTTTCAACACAAGAGTTGGACTATATACGCCATCGTGCACAAGCTGTTGGGCTGGTCATTACGGGATGTACGCATGTACAAGAAAACGGTATTGGTTTTAGCCATGAATTTGCAGCCTATGATGACCGTTTTACCGATAGTTTGGCAAAACTTGCGAAGGCTGCAAAAAGTGGTGGTGCCCCTGCAATTCTACAAATCTTTCATGCAGGTAATAAAGCTGTTCCCAGTTTGATTCCACACGCAGATCTGGTCAGTGCAAGTGAGTTAAAGGCACCTGCGGGGCCATTTAATGACGGACAATTACAAAGTCGTGCACTCTCCCATGAGGAAATCTTGGAAACGATTCGTGCCTTTGGAGAAACCACACGTCGTGCAATTGAGGCTGGGTTTGATGGCATTGAGTTACATGGTGCGCATGGCTTCTTAATTCAGAACTTCTTCTCGCCTTTATTTAATCAGCGCAATGATCAGTGGGGCGGTTCACTCGAAAAACGCATGCAATTTCCATTAGCTGTCGTGAAAGAAGTTAAACGCGTAATCCAAGCACATGCAAAAGGTCCATTTTTATTGGGTTACCGTATTTCAGTGGAAGAATATGATGCCGCTGGTCTGCGTATTATGGACAGTTTGCAATTGATTGATCGTTTGATTGATGAGCAGATTGACTATCTGCATGTGTCATTAAGCAATGTCTTGAATGCCACTCCAGTAAATGATCCAGAGCTTGGGGTTATTGCAAAAGTTGTGGCTGAGTATGTCGCACAACGTGTGCCTGTGATTGCGGCAGGACAGATCAAGACACCCGAACAAGCTCAGCAGGCTTTAGATTTAGGTTTGACATCTGTTGCCATTGGCCAAGCATTGATTATGAATCCAAATTGGGTTGAGTTAGCCCAGAGTGGTCGTGGTGATGAAATCAATTTACAGCTAGATCTCGAACAGGCTTCCGAGCTCAGTATTCCTCACAAGCTGCAAGATGTTATTCAGGCAACAGCAGGTTGGTTCCCTGTTAAACAAGCTGAAAGTGTTTAATTCATTTGCTGTAATGATTAAAGAGGGATTGCAATGATTGAATATGAAGATACCCAACAAGTGATTGCATCATTGGCACAGACAGTTGATCATCTGATTCGAACAGATGGTGATCATGATACTGCAATCCCATCTTTATCTCTGCATCGCCGCTCAACCGCCAGTGCCACTCATTGTATTTATAATTTGGGTTTAGGTGTGGTGTTACAGGGTGAAAAACAAGTAATGGTGGGTGATCAAATGCTGACCTACACAGCAGGGCAAACCATGTTAACTACCATTGATCTACCTGTGATCAGTCATACGCGTACTGCTCCTAAGCATCAGCCTTTCCTTGGTTTGATGCTATTGTTGGATATCCCGATGGTCACTCAAATGGTTAGTGAGATGGGGCAGCTAAACTTGAAAGAAAAAACTCAACCTTCATTCGGGGTGCAGCCTGTTGACTATGTGTTGATCGAGGCGATTAGCCGCTTGGTGAATTTACTGGATGAGCCCGTGTTATTGCCGCAGCTTGCGCCAATCTTGCAACAAGAGATCATGATTCGTTTATTGACTGGCCCCAATGGGGTGTATCTGCGTCAGTTGATTAAAACCGGTTCAGTCAGTCAAAAAATTGCTAAAGCTGTCGCTTGGTTAAAGCACAATTTCGTTCAGGTGATTCGTATGGATGATTTGGCTGAGCAGGTTTATATGAGTCCCTCAACCTTTAGGCAACATTTTCGGGAAATTACAGGTATGAGTCCGTTGCAGTACCAAAAGCAGCTGCGTTTACAGGAAGCTCGACATTTAATGCTGAATCAACACTTTGATGTAGGCCATGCCGCTGGGCTGGTTGGTTATGAGAGTGCATCACAATTTAGTCGTGAATATTCGCGCTTATTTGGAAATGCACCACAACGTGATATTCAGGATTTACAACTGGTTTAATCAAGATCTTTACAAATAAAAAACAAACCCAGATTCTCTTCAGGATGATGGGTTTTTTTATTTCATATTGTTGAAAAATATATATAAATTAGAAGTAAAACAAGACTAACAAAATAGGCAAAAATCCTGTTGAAATAGGCAATTCAATCACGTTTTATAATCCTATACTGAATACATAGAAAGAAAGAGATTCAATCTAAAACGGATTGTTGTTACGCATAATTTAAGAGTGAGGTACTCAATATGCAAACTGTTAAATATAAAAACCTAGCATGGGAATCAGCAGCTAATATCTTATTCCCAAATGATTTTGATAAAAGTAAAAAGTATCCAGCCATCGTCAGCGTTCATCCAATTGGGAGCTGTAAAGAACAGACTTCAGGCAATATTTATGGTCAAGCATTGGCTGACGCAGGCTTTGTGGTGCTGGTCATTGATGCATCATTCCAAGGTGAAAGTGGTGGTGAACCACGTTTTATAGAAAATCCATATCACCGTGTAGAAGATATTCGTTATGCCGTTGATTATTTGGTCACCCAAGATTTTGTTGATGAAAATCGTATTGGTGCTTTAGGCGTCTGTGGTGGTGGTGCTTATGTACTCAACACAGCAATGACGGAGAAACGGATTAAAGCCGTGACTTCAATTACGGGTGTGAACTTTGGTCGTATGACCCGTGAAGGTTACGGTGGAACAGGTGCAGCTTTGATCGAAGGGCTTGAAGCAATTGCACAGCAACGTACTGCTGAAGCACGTGGTGCTGAATTGTTGGTGAATAATTTACTACCACCATCAGTAGAGGAAGGTAAAAAAGCGGGAATTACCGATATCGATCCACTCGAAGCGACTGACTACTATAAAACTGCGCGTGGTCAACAACCGAATGGTGCAACCAGTGCTTTATTCTCTCGTATGAGTGTGGCTTTGGGTTGGGATGCATTTCACTTGGCTGAAGTCTTATTAACGCAACCGATCTTAGTCGTTATTGGTGACAAGCCAGGTGCATTCGGTGCTTATCGTGATGGCCATGAGATTGTACGTCGTGCCGCATCGAAACAAAAAGAGCTGCTTGTTTTAGAAAATACGTCACATTACGAGCTGTACGATCAGCCTGAACCTGTTGCTAAAGCATTGGCGAGAGCAATCCCATTTTTTAAAGAACATCTTTAATCATTGCATTTAAGAAAATTGAATTAAAAGGAAATCCAAATGTCAAAAGAAATCAGTATCCAAAATCATAATGGTCAGGGGATTACCCTTGCAGCAGTAATTAACTTCCCTGAAGGTTTTGATGAGAGCAAAACCTATCCTGCGGTGGTGGTGAGCCATCCAGGTGGTGGCGTCAAAGAGCAAACGGCTGGTTTATATGCGCGTAAGCTCGCTGAGCATGGCTTTGTAACAATTGCCTACGATGCTTCATATCAAGGTGCAAGTACAGGTTTACCACGTCAGTTAGAAAACCCGTATATCCGTACTGAAGATGTCAGTGCTGTGATTGATTATTTAACTACCTTGCCTTATGTCGACAATAACCGTATTGGTACGATGGGGATTTGTGCAGGTGCAGGTTATACCGCAAATGCAGCCATCAATGATCGCCGTATTAAAGCGGTGGGTATGGTCAGTGCAGTTAACATTGGTCAAATGTTCCGTAATGGCTGGGAGAACAATGTCAAAGATGCAGATGCGATCCCTTATATCCAAGCAGGTACAGATGCTCGAACTTCAGATGCCAGTGGTGCCGAGATTGCAACAATTCCACTTGCACCATTAAGAGAAGAAGATGCACCAAATGAAGAATTGCGTGAAGCATGGGAGTATTACCATACCCCACGTGCGGAACATCCAAATGCACCAGGTTTTGCTACTGCACGCAGTTTAACTCAAATCATTACTTACGATGCCTATAACAAAGCTGAAGCATTTTTTACTCAGCCCTTATTGGCGATTGCAGGCAGTGTAGCAGGCAGTAAGTGGATGAGTGAGGACTTGATTAATCGTGCAGCAAGTACCGATAAACAACTTTATGTTGTAGTCGGAGCCAACCATATGTCTTTCTACGACAAACTAAATTTTGTTGATGAAGCGGTAGGCCAATTGGTTCCATTCTTTAGCACAAAACTTTAATCACACTGTACTTAAAGTAACTCAACAGGTCACTTTAAAGTGGCCTGTTTTTTTTTCGAGATGTTGGAGTAGCACAATGAAACGTATTTGGTTTGTGACAGGTACAACACGCGGAATGGGTGTTGAAATTGTTAAAGCAGCGATTCAGCAAGGGGACTCAGTTATTGCGACAGGGAGAAGTTTAAGCAAACTCAAGGCGCTTTATTCAAATTTACCTAGCGATCAGATTGAGTTGGTTGAACTTGATATTCGTGATGAACAGCAGGTTAAAACCGCTGTAGAGATTGGATTAAAGCGTTTTGGTCGTATAGATGTCTTAGTCAATAACGCTGGTTATCCGTTATTGGGACGTTTTGAAGAAGTAACCGCAGCACAAATTGAACAGCAATTTGCCACCAATGTTTTTGGCACATCCAACGTACTCCGTACAGTCTTGCCGATCATGCGCCAGCAACGTTCAGGTCATATCATCAATACGTCTTCAATTGCTGGAGTAAAAGCAGTTGCCAATGCGGTGTTTTATTCAGCTTCAAAGTTCGCAGTCGAAGCGATTAGTTTGGCTTTATTAGATGAGGTTGCACCATTTGGAATTAAGGTTACTGCGATTGAGCCAGGCTTTTTCCGTACTGAATTTTTAAGTGAAAGTTCAACACAATATGGGACGCAGTTACATGACGATTATGAAGCATTGGGTAATACCAAGGCCTTGATGTCGGCTGCGGATGGGCAGCAACAAGGCAGTCCTCCCAAATTGGCACAAGTGGTGATGCAAGTGGCTGCAATGGACAATCCACCGAAACAGCTATTGATTGGCAATGATGCAATTGACTATGTGATGCCAACCTTGACGTCTCATTTAGATGAAATTAAGCAGCACGAAGCTTTAACTCGAAGTACTGATTATTAATTCAATAGGTAAGACTTAAAATGAAAACAGCTTTAATTACAGGTGCAAGTGCGGGTATTGGTAAAGCACTTGCTTATCAATTCGCTCAACAAGGCTTTAATCTAATTTTGGTTGCTCGTAGACAAGAGGCACTGGAACAGATCAAGCAGGATTTAGAAAGTCGTTATTCAATCCGAGTTGAAAATCAGATGTTTGATTTGGCAGTGACAGGTCAAGCAGCCCAGCTTTATGAAGCAGTCAAACCACACCATATTGATGTACTGATAAATAATGCAGGCTTTGGTGACTATGACTTAGCTTGGGATGCAGATCTAAGCAAAGTGATGAATATGGTGGATTTGAATGTTCGTGCGCTGACGGATTTATCTTTGCGTTATATCAAAGACTATGTTGATGAAGATGCGGTATTAATCAATGTATCATCTGTAGGAGGATACGCTGAAGTTGATGTAGCGATTCCTTATTGTGCCACTAAATTCTATGTCTCTTCATTCACAGAGGGTGTCGATTTTAGCCTGCGCACCCAAGGGAAAAAATTACGAGCTAAAGTACTTGCTCCTGCTGGAACGCAAAGTGAGTTTCATAACGTTGCCGCAGATGGTAGTGGGATCGATATCAATGAATTGTATAACGGTGCAGTTTTAATGACAGCAGAACAACTTGCTGAAAGTGCTTATCAACTTTATTTAAGTGATAAAACCGTAGGGATGGTCAATCCTAACAATGAGTTCGAACTCAAAGATGCAATTTTCCCACAGGTTGCTTTGTTGTAAGTAGAAATAGATCTCGGTATTGATATGAAGCAAAGGCTAAATTTATTTAGCCTTTATTTTTTCTTAAACCACATTTTGATTGTTTGATAGAGCGGGTGGTAAGTGCTGAATGAGTTGATCAATCGCCAAACGGGTTTTTAATGGCATATAAGGCAAACTCGGCCAGACTACATGAATCGGAAAGTCGACACTGGAAAATTCGGCTAAGACTTGAACCAAGCAACCATCTTGTAACTCTTTATGAATAAGCCAGTCAGGGAGCCACGCAATGCCATGATGTGACAACACTGTATTTTTAATCGCCAGCATATCATTCAACATCAATTTTGCTTTGGGCTTGATTGCATAAAGCTGCTTGTTCTCATCTTGTAGCTGCCATTTTGGCAAATGCCCTGAATAGGGAAAGGCAATCGTGGTGTGTTGTTGCAGTTCATCTAAATGATTTACTGGACCTGATTTCTGGATATATTCAGGTGTAGCACAGAGTAACATCCGATGATCGCCTAGCTTTCTCGCAATTAAATGATGGCTATCAGGCAAAGTGCCGATACGAATCGCTAAATCAAAACCATCTTCGACCAAATCGACAGTTCGATCATTTAATGAAAGTTCTACCTGCAAAGCAGCATGCTGTTGTGCGAGTTCAACGATTAGTGGGGCGATATAGAGTTGACCAAACAGAACTGGTGCCGAAATTCTTAATAAGCCAGTTGCACTGATTTTACCTTGCTCTAGTAAGCTCTCAGCACTATGGATTTCAGCAATCGCACGCTGACTGTGTTCATAGAATAGCGTACCTTCCGCTGTTAAGTTCAGGGTTCGGGTGGTGCGTTTAAATAAAGCGACACCTAAGCGTTGCTCTAAACGCGCAATACTTTTACTGACAGCTGAGCGGGTTAGATGCAGCTGCTCTGCGGCATTACTAAAGTTACCTGCCTCGACCACTGTCACAAAGATTGAAATCGTACTCAGTTCAGTTTGCATGATTGTAGATTTTTAGGAATCAATGAATAGAAATATTATCACTACTGGTGATTTGGTTGTAGTAGTAACATGGCTCCATCAAGATATGGAGAACAAACATGGCGAAAGTGTTGGTGTTGAAATCAAGCATTATGGGTGATCAATCACAGACCAGCCGTTTGATCGATGCATTTTTAAAACAACGTGCTGAAAAAGGCTTACAGGATGAGGTAATCATCCGTGATTTAACAACACTTAACTTGCCTGTATTGGATGCGAAAATTTTCCATGCATTGCGTGGCGCAGCACATGTTTCAGCACCGATTCAAAAAATTATTCAGTTATCAGATGAGTTGATTGCAGAGCTTAAAGCAACAGATTTATTGCTGATTGGCGCACCAATGTACAACCTGAATGTGCCAACACAGTTGAAGAACTGGTTTGATTTGGTGGCGCGTGCCCGTCATACCTTTCGATATACCGAAACCTATCCACAAGGCTTAGTTGAAGGCGTAAAGGCAATCGTAATGAGCAGTCGTGGCGGTATTCATCTTGGGCAGGTGACGGATGCAGTTACGCCTTATCTTCAGTCTGTTTTAGGTTTGATGGGAATTCATGACGTTAAATTTGTATATGCAGAAGGTTTAGACATGTCTGCTTTAAAAGTTGATGCGTTAAAACAGGCGCACCTAAAAGCACAACAGATTGCTATTTAACAATCTGCGACCCCTTACTGCCGACATTGGCAGAGTCGGACAATCAGGTGCCTGATTGTCCGATTTTTTTATCATTACATAAAATAAGGTTGATCAGCATCTGAGTTCGGTTTATTAAGCCCTAAATTTTTTCGAGAGGAAAATTCTGGGGTTTGGATAATTTTAACGACGAAGGCTGCGACACTTTTACGTGAAATAACCGTGCCTTTAAAATCTTGATCACGTTCTGTTGTCTCATAATCAATTTCATCTTCATCCATGAGCCAAGCCGCACGCAAAATACTGTAATCCAGATCTGACGCTTCTAATAAATCGGCTGCTTTACGATATGGACCAAGATACGCACCAATTTCTTTTCGGTTCCATTCGCCAAAGTTACCTTTGACTTCATCATAGATGCCGAGTGAATTAATCATAATAATCCGCTGAACACCTGCGCTGTGCATGGCTGAAATAATATTTTGTGTTTGTTGCTCTAATTCACCAGCAAGGTTGGCGTAGACAATATCTTGTCCTTGTACGGCCTGCTTTAATTGCTCCAGATTCAAAACATCAGCTTCGATGACTTTTGCATTGGCTGGCAAATCGGCACCTAATTTTTTTGTATCACGTACCAATAACGTTTGAGTCAAGTTAGGTTCATTTGCCAGCATCTCAATGACCCATTGAGCAATTTGACCTGATGCACCAAGCACTAATACATTTTTCATTTTTAACGACCTTTGTTTAAGATTCATCATTTAAGAAAAGACCTGTAGATGTCATTTTCTTGATCTTCGATGTTTCTATTTAAGCCTAAAAATACGACATTGATTGACCTGAAATGCTCAGTTGTTTGCCTAATTTGATCAGCTTTATTTTTCATTCTTTCAATGTGCTCAATAAAAAAAGCCTCATATGTGAATGAGGCTCTTAATTGAAAGGGATTGTTTGATTAACGAATATTCTTCCACCACTGTTTAAAGGATTGGCGATCATTATCCAGTTCAACCAACTCACCGATCATTGGTGTAGCAAGACGATATTTCCTGCTTTGCGAGTATTCAACAATGCGGGTAATTGGCTCATACCAAGCATGTTTAGCCAAACTGAATTTTGAATGATGTACGGGAATCATATTACGTGCATTCAGTTCTTCCGTAGCTTGAGCTACTTCATCAGGATGGCAATGCACTGAACGCCAAGCAGCATCGTATTGACCATTTTCCATCAAGGCCCAATCAAAGGGACCGTATTTCTGTCCAATCTCGACAAAGTGTTTTCCATAGCCGCCATCACCTGTATAGAAAATCTTTTTATGTGGGGACTGAATGACAAAGGAGACCCAAAGATTTTTACCGCCATCTAAAGCGCGGCGAGAGTCATGATGAGTAGTTTCAGTGATAATGGTAATCCCATCATCAAACTCAATTCTGTCACCCCAATCTCTTTCAATCAGTTTCTCTTTGGGATAACCCCAATATTCAAAATGTTCACCAACACCTAGACCTGTAATTACATATTTGACTTTGTCTTTAAGTTTAAGCGTGGTTTCGTAATCCAGATGATCATAGTGATCATGTGAAATCAGCAAATAATCAATGTCTGGTAAATCTTCAACCTTATAAATATCTGTCCCTTTATAAGCACGAGTGCCCCAAGGGAAAGGGGAAGCTTTGCCACTCATGACAGGGTCGATCAAGAATGTTTTACCATGCAGTTGCATAAAGACCGATGAGTGACCAAACCAAATAATGACATCCTGTTTGGGATCAAGAGCGAGTAGATTGGTTTTAATGGAAGGAATTGGGTCGATGGGGTTACGATTTGGAATAGTTTTGATAAAGGTTTTGTAGAGTTCTACCGCAATATTTGAGCCTTCGCTCATGCCTGATTTTTCAATTAAGTTTCGAAATTGGCCTTGGCGATAGTTGGGAGAACTTTCAATGGTTTGTAGTCGTTCACCAGAAGGGATTTTACCAAATAGGGGTTGTTGGGCATACATGGCACTGCCAGCAATGAGCAGAACGACAGCGATAGCAAAAAGAATAAGCATAGAGAGCGTCAACCTTTTCATTTGAGCATTCGATACAACAGTAATAAAAAGTAAAAGCGACAAAATGATGAAATATTGTCTAAAAGTCGACGAATGAAAACTTGCCTATTGTTATTGAATATTTGCCTAAACTAACGAGAAATGCATTTCTGATCATGCAATTGGATTTATATAGAAGTGATTGAGCAAAAGGAAGTCATTTAGGGGGACTTGGTTTATGCTAGACTATGTGATGTTACAGTATTGCAAATGACTGTGAGTAATGGGAATGAGTAGGTAAGATGATCGGGCAGCAGAGAAACATATTGGCAACTTTGGGAATCGATGTTTGGATTCCTAGAGAAGTGGTATGTCAAAAAAATACTGCACCGAGCTTATGGCGAGATCAAATAGTTGATGAGGTTTCGCAATCGACAGCGCTTGCATTTGATTCAGCACCGATTGTTCAAGATATTCCTGTTACGCCTGTACAAACATTACCAGTCGTCGAAAAACAAATTCCTCAGCCTATAGAAATTATTGCAAAACCTGCTGTGAAAGAAGCTGTTGTTGAAAAAGAACAGCTTGTTATTACGGCTCAAATTCAAGCATTTGAATTGCAAATGTATGTTTTAGAGAATTGCGCCATTTTATTGGAAAGTAGTCAGCTTAGTGATACACAACGCCAACTCTGGCAAAATATTCAAAAGGCAAGATTGGGTCAATACGCAGAGCTGAAATGGCCATTTCCTTTGGCTGCTTTTCAGGAAAGCAGAGGGCTGTCTTCGTATATTCAAGGTTTTATCGATGCCAACGCGACCAATAAAAAGATATTATGCTTAGGTCAACTGGACTTTATCCAGCATTCTAATATATTACATTTAGCGAGTTTAGAAGAAATGATTGCTCAACCTGTATTGAAAAAACGGTTGTGGCAACTTATGCAATAAAGATCGGAATTTAATAATGAAGAAAGTCGTTGTATTCAGCCAAATAGATCAGGATGTTTTAGCGCAGTTACAGCAAGATTATCAGGTGGTGGTGTTGAACCCGAAACTTGGTGATATCAATGAGCAGATTCGAACCGAAGTAGTTGATGCCGATGCCATGATTGGCGCAGGGCGTTTACTGAATGAAAGCAATTTAGCTCCCGCACAAAAACTCAAAGTCATTTCTACTGTTTCGGTTGGTTATGATAACTACGATGTTGGTTATCTCAATCAAAAGAAAATCTGGCTTGCCAATACCCCACATGTACTGACAGAAACGACCGCTGATCTCGCATTTACATTGTTGCTCAGTGCGGCACGTAAAATTCCATCTTTAGATGCATGGACCAAGCAGGGCCAATGGAAACGAACCGTTTCAACTGAACAATTTGGTGTCGATGTTTTTGGGAAAACTTTAGGCATTATTGGATTGGGTAATATTGGAGCTGCCATTGCTCGTCGTGGTTTCTATGGTTTCAATATGAATATTTTGTACCATAATCGCCGTGAAAAAATTGAAGTAGCACAAGCTTTTAATGCGCAATATCGTGATCTAGATCAGTTGTTACAACAGTCAGATTTCATTGTGGTTGCGGTTGATTTAAATACTGAGTCTAAAGCATTGATTGGTGTAGAACAGTTTGATTTAATGCAGAAACATGCAGTGTTTGTGAATATTGCTCGCGGTTCGGTGGTGGATGAAGATGCACTGATTGGAGCCTTACAGCAAAACAAAATCTTTGCAGCTGGGCTAGATGTTTATACCAAAGAACCTTTACAAAGCTCTCCTTTATTTGAATTACCAAATGCAGTGACTGTACCGCATCTGGGTTCTGCAACAGCAGAAACACGTCAGAAAATGGTAGATCTGGCTTATCAGAATTTAATTGATGCATTGCAAGATCGTACACCTCGCTATTTGGTGAATCCGAAATTCGAATAATTGCTTACAATGCTGATCATTTAATTGCTGCATTATTGTGCGGCTCCATCTTTTTAAGTTGATTAATATTGGTACACTTGCGCCCTTTGTGACTTCGTCTTGGGGCGTCTGGTGTTTGAGAAATTAGCTGAACAAAGTTTGGGCTTAATGGGTTGGGAAATTGACAATCATTGGGATTTAAACATTGACCAATGTGTCATGATTGCTGCCCCGCATACCAGCAACTGGGATGCTTTATATGCGCGTTTGGCGTTAAAAGCGTTGGGTGTTAATGTGCGCCTGACCATCAAAGATAGCTATATGAAATTTCCATTTGGACCATTTGTTCGTGCAATGGGCGGCATCGGAATTGATCGTACTGTCAAACAAGAAGGGCAAGCGCGACCAAGTATGGTCCAGCTGATGAGTGACTTGTTTAAAACGCATCCTAAGTTAGTCATGCTTGTGACTCCAGAAGGGACGCGTGCTAAACAAGAGCAATGGAAAACAGGTTTTTATCATGTTGCAATAACAGCAGGTGTACCGATTGCACTTGCGTATATGGACTATGCCAAGAAAAAAACGGGTGTAGGGAAAATTGTTTACCCTACAGGGGATTACGAAAAAGATATGACTGAAATTATGTCTTTTTATGCAAACATCAATGCCAAATTCCCGGAAAAGTTTAGTGTAGATCAACGTTACGTCGCGGCAGAGTAATTCGGCTGACTTCAAAAATCATAAGATAAGGCAGGATTTCTCTGCCTTTTATAACACTTTGTTGCAAATTTCTCCTATTTTCAATGCTATAGTGAATTTCTTTATTAAAATCATAGAGAAACCACTTGAGATCGTTGCTGCTCGCATGTGGCTTATTGGCCACAACTCAATTGAGTCACACTGAGGTCTTTTTACCTTCCCATACGGCTGGGCAAACAGAAGTGCCTGAAATTGGCAGTGGTATAGGTTTACTCGATCAACAAAAAGAAAAATTTATCGGTGAAAAAGTTTATCGTGAAGTTCATCGCCAAATGCCAACAGTGCAAGATGCATGGTTGGAAGATCAATTTTTACAAGTTTTTTCAGGTATTCTCAGCCAGACTCAACTGGGTCAACCCATTGGCTTAGTCATTATTAAAGATCCGCAAATTAATGCCTTTGCTGTTCCTGGTGGTTTATTTGCTTTGAATACGGGGCTGATCACTTCAGCGAAAAATATAGATGAGATTGCAGGGGTTATGGCGCATGAGATTGCACACGTATCACAGCGTCACTATAGCCGTTCTCAAGAAGCATTTAAGGGACAGGGCTTGCTTGCATTGGCAGGGATTCTTGTCGGGGCTGCTATAGCATCTCAAGCTGATGGCAATGCGGGTGCTGCTGTCATGATGGGTACTCAAGCGGCATTGATGGATAAGCAGTTGAGTTATAGTCGTAATCAAGAGCGTGAAGCGGATCGTATCGGCATGCAGTTTATGTATGCGGCAGGTTATAATCCGCAGAGTATGGCAGACTATTTTGAAACCATGCATCGTGCTACTAGTCGTGTCAGCTTTTTACCAGACTTCTGGTTTACCCATCCTTTAACCACTGAGCGGATGAGTGAAGCACGCTTACGTGCCAATCAATTACCGAAAGTGAAGTCTAAAATTTACGATCTCGATTTTGAGATTTTAAAACTGTATACCTTAGTGGTGTCTAATCAGGCGACTGAAATTCAATTACAATCACTGGCAAATCAGAAAAATACTGCAGCACAATTGGCACTAAGTAAGTTTTATCTGGAGCAGGGTGATTATGCGCAAGCGCAAGCCAATTTAGATTTGGTGAAGCCTAAACTTAAAAATCATGTGCTTGTGCCACTGATCCAAGCAGATATTTACATGGGGCAAAATAAGTTTGAACAGGCCTATAGTAGTATCAATCCAATTCAGAAAACCATGCCTGAGAATCGAGCCTTATCTTATAAGTTAGCAGAAGTGCTGATTCGACAAGGTCAAGTTGCACAGGCACAAGCGTTGGTACAACGTTTTATTCATAAAAACCAACGTGATATTGAAGGTTGGCAATTGCTGCAGCAAGCCACCAATTTAGATAAGAGTTCGCCATTACAAGCAGTTAATGTATTAGGTTATCGTGCAGAGGCAGAATATTGGTCGGGCTATGAAGAAAATGCGATTAAGTCTATGTTACATGCGCAACGCCTTGCGAAAGGAAATCTAGCCATGACCGCAAAAATTGACGCACGTTTAAAACAGATGCAAGATGAACGCCGTATGAGGCTGTAATCAGACTTTTTAGTTGGTATTTATTTGGAACCTATTAAGTTTAGAAAGAGCAATAACGATATGGAAATTAAGCTAGAAAAATTTCATATGCATGACTTTAATTTGTATTACCAACTGGTTGGAAATGAAAAAGTTATGGCGATGATTACAGAAAGAGCGATTCCTGAAGAAGAGGCGAAGAAAGATTTCCAGTTGCTTATAATAAATAACCAATTACACCCTAACTTTGGTCATTTTAAAATATTAGATGTGAATACTAATGAATATATAGGCTTAGCGAAATTAGAAATCAAAAACTTGAATGACAGTGAGGTTGAGTTGGGTTATATGCTTTTACCAAGTTATTGGGGTAAGGGTATAGCGCGAAAAGTTAGTCAACAGCTACTGAGTGATGCAAAAAAACAAAATTCAATTCATAGAATCTTTGCGATTATTGATCCTCAGAATATCGCATCACGTAAAATTTTAACAAGTCAGGGATTCGTTCATACAGAGTTCAAAGATTATGATGGGCTTGCTGGTGAAATACTTGAGCTAAAGCAAAGCCTTATTTAACTTCAATCAAACTATAAAACTTAAAGACGACTTATATTTATAAAACTGAGGGGGAGGCTGTTATGATTCAAGGACAATGTTTGTGTGGTGCTGTGCAGTATCAATATCATGGGGAAATTGAAAATAGTATTCTATGTTACTGCACTGATTGCCAGCAGGCACAAGGTTCTATCGCGGGTTGGAATAGTCCAATTGAGCGAAACAAATTCGAGCTGATTTCTGGGCGTGAGCAACTGAAAGAATATTTTCATACACCAAATAAGGCACGGGTATTTTGTCAAAACTGTGCCAGTCCACTTTATTCCTATCGTATGGATTTACCCAATATTATTCGTTTACGTCTCGGTACGGTAACAGCAGGAGAGATACCAGTGCCAAAGGAAGAATTTTTTCTAGAGCATAAACCAAAATTTATTGAACTAAGATAAGATGACGTGCGTAAGCAATCGCTAAGAAGTTAGAACATTATGAACAAAATTTTAGTTTTTATTTTTGCGATCAGTAGTGTGGGGATCAGCTCAGCAGCATCGATTGAGCAGTATGCAAACTCAGTCGATAAAATTCGTGGTGTGTATGCACAGGATATTCGCAGTTTTTTACGGAGTCTGAATCCACAAACATCACAATTTACCCCTGAGCAACAAGCAAAATATTGTCAGATTAATCAGCGTTATATTCAGGATATGTCAGAGGCGATTGAACAAAATCGCTCATCATTACCAGCGCAATACGCGAGTATGACCAAGCAAGATTTAATCAAGCAAGTGGTTGAATCAAAAGAGATGCAAATGCTGGCAAAATATAATGTTCAGTGTGAATTTAGATAATAAAAAGACCTTGGGTTCATTGTTAAAATGAATCCAATTTAAAAATAGGGGGAATATAAAAGGGGTTAAGCAGATTAGCTTAATTTTGCTTTAATTTTAGCAGATACTTGTGCAGGATCGGCACGCCCGGCTATGATCGGACGTAGAGAATTCATCACCTTACCCATATCTTTCATGCTAGTAGCTTCTTGAGCAGCAATCGTTTGCTCAATGATGGAATCAAGTTCTTCCTCAGTCATAGCTGCTGGTAGAAATTGAGAAATAACCTCAACTTCGGCTTGTTCCTTACTAGCTAAATCATCTCGACCAGCGCCAGAAAAGGCCTTGATCGATTCTTTACGTTGTTTAATTTGCTTTTCAATGACCGCAAGAACCTGAGCATCGTCAAGCTCAATGCGCTCATCGACTTCGATTTGCTTAATTGCTGCCTGTACACCACGAATAACCGTTACTGTTGCCATATCTTTGGCACGCATTGAGTTTTTTAACACGTCAGTAATTTGGTTTTTTAAAGTATTCATAGTATTTTCAGCAGTCAATCACAAATTAATTAGTAAAGGCGAGTAGTACGTACAGATTCGCGAGTCAATTTCTTTTGATAACGCTTAACTGCAGCAGCTTTTTTGCGCTTACGTTCTTGAGTTGGTTTCTCATAGAATTCGCGCTTACGAACGTCAGCTAAAACACCCGCTTTTTCGCATGAACGTTTGAAACGACGGATAGCTACGTCTACTGGTTCGCCTTCTTTCAACTTAACTTGTGGCATGTAAAATCCTCTAAGATGATGGATAAGATCTAACGCACTATTGCACTAGATCGCAAGTGAAGGTCAGTATTTTACTCATTTACAACTCAGATCACAAGTCTATAATAGCTCTGTTATTATTTTTGATCGTTGTAAAGGCAGTTTAATGATTGTTTTGGGCTTAGAAACTTCGTGTGATGAAACTGGGTTAGCACTCTATGATAGCGAGCTCGGCTTACGTGGACAGGTTCTATATAGCCAAATCAAATTGCATGCAGAATATGGTGGTGTCGTTCCCGAATTAGCTTCTCGTGACCATGTTCGCAAGATGATTCCTTTGATTAATCAGCTGCTTGAGCAAAGTGGTGTCAAAAAACAAGAGATTGATGCGGTTGCTTATACTCGTGGTCCAGGGCTGATGGGAGCATTGATGACAGGTGCCTTATTCGGTCGTGCCTTGGCTTTTGCTTTTAATAAGCCTGCAATTGGTGTGCATCATATGGAAGGTCATATGCTTGCCCCATTACTTTCAGAAACTCCACCGGAATTTCCGTTTGTAGCTTTATTGGTTTCAGGCGGTCATACTCAATTAATGGCAGCCTATGGAATTGGTCAATACGAATTGCTTGGTGAGTCAATTGACGATGCAGCGGGTGAAGCCTTTGATAAAGTCGCAAAAATGATGAAACTGCCTTATCCGGGTGGTCCCAATATTGCGAAATTGGCGTTACAGGGCGATGCCAAAGCTTTTGAATTCCCGCGACCAATATTGCATCAAGGTTTGGATTTTTCTTTTAGCGGTCTTAAAACTGCGGTTTCAGTACAACTGAAAAAGTTAGGCGATGAAAATCGTGATGCGGATGTGGCTGCATCTTTCCAAGAGGCTGTTGTCGATACGCTCGCTAAAAAATCAGTAAAAGCTTTAAAACAAACAGGTTTAAAACGTTTGGTGATTGCGGGTGGTGTCAGTGCCAATTTAAGATTGCGAGAGCAATTAGAAACGTCATTGGCAAAGATTAAGGCACAAGTGTATTACGCCGAACCTGCTTTATGTACAGATAATGGCGCCATGATTGCCTTTGCTGGATATCAGCGTTTAAAAGCTGGGCAACATGATGGATTGGCGGTGACAACCACACCAAGATGGCCAATGACTGAGTTACAGCCGACCTAAAATGGAGCTGATCATTTTTGTAGGTGGGCAAGCTTCAGGTAAATCAACATTCTTTAAGCAATATTTCTCTGATACGCATATTCGTCTCAATCTTGATATGTTGAAAACCAGACATCGTGAGAAAATATTGTTTCAGGCTTGTTTGGACGCAAAACAGAAGGTTGTTGTTGATAATACCAATCCGAGTAAACTAGATCGAAAGATATATGTTCAAGACGCAAAAAATGCTCACTTTAAGGTGATCGCTTACTATTTTGATAGTGGTCTGGATGATGCTCTTTTGCGGAATGAACAACGAGAAGGTAAGGCGAAAATTCCTAGAGTTGGTGTGATTTCTACGTTTAAAAAGTTAGAAATCCCTGAGCTTAATGAAGGCTTTGATGAAGTTTACCGCGTTTCAATTGATCAAGAAAATGATTTTAATGTGAGCTTGCTGTATCAAAGAGAACAATAATGAGATTTGAAGATTTAGATACAAGATTAAGAAAATATGAGACGGCTTACGATTTCTGTATTCCGCCTGAAAATTATATTGTCGTAAGGTTGGATGGTCGTGGGTTTACACGGTTAACCAAAGAAATCTGGCAATTCGAAGCGCCATTTGATGTACATTTTAGAGATTTAATGGTAGAAACCACAACCCATTTATTACAGTGTGGCTTTAATATCGTCTATGGTTATACCCAAAGCGATGAAATTTCTCTTTTATTCCATTACCGCGATGAAAGTTTCAACCGTAAGGAACGTAAAATTCTTTCTATTTTAGCAGGTGAAGCCAGTGCAAAATTCTCTGTTATGCATGGTCAAATTGCTACTTTTGATGCTCGAGTTTGTGTTTTACCCAATTCGCAATTAGTAGATGACTACTTCCGTTGGAGACAAGAGGATGCGCATCGAAATGCATTAAATGCACACTGCTATTGGATGTTAAGAAAATTGGGGCATGCAGTAGGTGAAGCAACGGAACAAGTGAAAGGATTAAATCGTCAAGAAAAGCATGATTTACTCTTTTCACAGCAGATTAATTTTAATGAACTTCCTGCATGGCAAAAACGTGGTACAGGTGTTTATTGGAAAGACGTTGAAAAAACAGGTCTGAATCCGAAAACTGGTGAAATTACACAAACGACAAGAAGGCAGTTAGTTGCTGATTTTGATTTGCCTTTAAATGAATTCTATAGTGAATTTATAGGTCAAAATTTTTTTGAAAATATTTTTATGAACTAACGTTCATAATGGAGTTGTAAGTTGAAAATTTCTTATATTTTTACATGTGGTCGATTAGAGTCTTTATTTAAGATTCTTTGCCTCACTCAACAAGGTGAGAAAAAGGTCGAGTCAAAAGAAAAGGTCGTTGAACAATATAGAAAAGACATCGCTTTAGGACGTCCTTTTGAAGAAACTGAACTTTATCAAATAATTGAGAAAAGTGAAGAAAAAATTGTCATTAACCGCTTAAGTAATATTCTTCGAGAAAAACCTACTCAGCAGAAGAGCAGCTTTGATGCAGACGAATATAAAACAGGTGCATGGTCTGAGTTTAATGATTATAAGCTAGCCGTTCGATTTTCAAATGCGAAAACCGAATTAAGTGAAAAGCACTTTGCGAAAACTGGTGAATACATGACTAGTCGTGGTATTGCAAAGTTGACTGGTTTTAATCCAAGTAACATTAAAAACATGTTGCATCATAAAAGAAGCGTAGTGAGAAAAATGCTCACGACCTTAGAGAAGTTAGCAAAAGAGTATTGATATTTAAGCTCTAGAAGCGATGCAGAGAAAATCTATTTCTCTGCATCTATAAAAAGTCTGTATCCAGTGCCTAGGTTGTATTTTGCAGAAAATAGGACGGCATCTTTGTTGTATTAAATAAAATGGTTGACGCATAACTTAATCTTTTTAAGCGATAAGTTTGTGCATCCATGACGAATACATTTTTCTGCTGAAAATCCTGCATGGCTAAGAACTGCTAGGAATTGTTTTACTGCTTTAACCTCTTGTTCTGATAAGAGATGATTAGCAGCATTTAATTTTATGCCTAGAATTGGGCAAGCATCCTCAGTAGGCGAGCACTCAAAATACCACCATTGTTGACATTCTGAACATTGATAGCAAGTTCTAGAGTAGTCAAAAGAAGGAGTAGTCTCATATGTAGGACTTTCCTCTCTGAAGTAGTGTGGAAAGTTGTTGCTTGCTTCAAAATCAAAACTAAAAAGATTGGTAAATTCATCGGGACATGCAAAAAAAGATTTTACATTTTGACATTCACACATTTTAGCCCACTTAGTTTCACAAAATTAATTTGCTTTATCGGTT
This sequence comes from Acinetobacter sp. C26M, assembly GCF_023702675.1. Lineage (NCBI taxonomy): Bacteria > Pseudomonadati > Pseudomonadota > Gammaproteobacteria > Moraxellales > Moraxellaceae > Acinetobacter > Acinetobacter sp. C26M. The sequence continues at coordinate 2,631,699 of NZ_CP098478.1, read as the reverse complement.
TTAGAGAGTACAGCTAGACAAACAAAAATCAGCACCATACCAACCCAACCAATGGGTGCTAATTGCTCGCCAACCAGCAAAACGGCAAACAAAGCTGCAACCAAAGGTTCAAATAACGTTAGCGTGGTCGCGGTACTAGCTGAAATGGTCTTTAAGGCATAGCCAAATAACAGATAACCGAGAAACATTGGGATTAGCATCATATAACCGACAACATACAAATTCACAGGCTCATCAAAAAGATTTGAGCCAGTAAAAAATAATGTTGGTAATAAGATTAAAGCACCGAAGCCAAAAATTAATCCCATTGAAGCCTTTGAGTCTACCCCACGATCAATCATTTTCTTAGCAGCCCAAGAATATAAAGAATAAGTGAGTGCTGCGATCAGCCCGAGAATAATGCCAATAGTTTTTTGATCTGTCGCAATAGTGCGTGCAGATGCTTGGGAATGTGATTCGCCAATCGATAACAATAAGACACCAGCGACACCAAAGACAAAACTGATAAACCATTTTCCAGAGAGTGCTTTTTTATCAAAGAACTTTTCCAGTAGTGCAGTAAATAAAGGGGCTGAGCCAATTGAGACGACCGTACCAATGGTGATCCCCGCCATACGCATTGACGAATAGAAAGCCAATGGATAAATCGCAACAGAGACCATGCCAATCAACAGTAATGAGTAGTAAGAGCGAATTTGTGGTAAATGACTACGGATATTTTTATGCGCCAAGAGGGCTTGTAATAAGCCACCGCCACCCATTGCGATTGCACCAATCGCTAAAGGACTTAGATTTGGGGCATAAGAGGCGGCTGTGCCTGTAGTACCCCATAAAATAGAGGCAACTAAAACAGCAATAAAACCAGAATGAGCACTGAGGCTAGAAGAGGTGGTACTCACTTCGAAACCTCTTGTTCCAATAGGTTTTGAACCATTTGTTTTGCAGCAAATACTTTATCGCTTGAACTTTCTAAACCTGCACGGGCAATCGAGCCTTCCAAGATAAATGAAAGCATCAGCGCCAGTTCTTTAACTCGTTGAGGGTTGATGCTAAGTTGCTGTAGATGATTCGCTAAAATCGTTTCAATTTCATCTTTATGCTGTTTAACCGCCAAGCGTTCAGGGCTATGTGCAGGGAATTCTGCGGCTGCATTGAGTAGGCCACAACCACGAAAACCTTTTTCATAAGCAAATTCGGCATGATCTTGATAAGCATCAAAAACCGCCAAAATACCATCGATTGGGGTTTGGATTTGAACTTTTCTCTTTTCGTATAAATCCAGCCATTCTTGATGGCGTGCTTCGATATAGCAGGTGATTAGATCTGATTTGGTGGCAAAGTTATTGTACAGCGACATTTTTGCCACATTGGCTTTCTCTGTAATGCTATTGATGCCTGTATTGCTAATACCATCGTTATAAAACAATGTCGAAGCTGCATCCAAGATTTTTTGTTTTGCTGATTTCGAGCTCATAAGAAAATATATTTATATATACCGACCTACCTAATTTTATTGAAAAGTAAATTATTTGCAAGGAGAAATTGGAATTTCATTGAAACTTGATTAAGAGGGGGCATCGATTAAAACGCTGAAATTGCGCTTTAATCGATAGATGGATTATTCGATATTTTTCTTACTGTGGATAAAAGCCAATCCATACACAGGCCATTTCTTTTCTGATTTAAGGTTATTGACCAGCCATGCGACCAGCACCAAAGCAATTGAACCTAATAGCACGGGGAAAAATAAGAAACTCCAGTGGTATTGAATGGTATTGGCTGTTAGCAAAATTACTAATGGATTTGCCCCAGCGGGGGGATGAACACAACGTAAAAGTTGCATGGCTGCGATGGCACAACCGACAGAAAGCGCAATGCTCAAAGCAGACGTACCAAAAACTTTAAGAAACAGTAAGCCAATAAAAGCCGAGACAAAATGTCCCAAAATTACATTACGAGGTTGAGCCAAAGGTGATTGTGATACGGCGTACAAGATGACACAGGTTGCACCAAAAGGCGCCATGATAAATAGATTGTGGGTGAATTTACTAAGCAGGATTAAGATCAATATGCTTAATGTGCCACCAATTAAACTTCTTATAATATCAATGGATTGAGGTAAGGGAGCAAGATGTTCTCTACCGTTGAATAAAGATAACATGGTGATCTCACGACTAGGTTGCTTTATGGCGATAATAGAACTAAAATTATAAATAGTACAGATCTGTACTATTTATAATGAGTAAATTTTTATGTCAAAGTCTGCTGATAAAATTTTGCATACCGCAGAAAAATTATTTTATGAAAATAGTTTTGTTGGGGTCGGGGTTGACCTTATTCGAGATGAATCTGGCTGTTCAAAAACTACGATGTACACCTATTTCAAAAATAAAAATCAATTGGTGAAGTCGGTCTTGGAAGCACGGGATGAAAAGTTTAGGCAGCGTTTATTGGATTATGTGGCGGAGGCAACAGGGCGAGAGGCATTGAACAGGTTGATCGATTGGCACTTATTATGGTTTCAAGAAGATAACTTTAAAGGATGTTTATTCGTCAGAGCTGTGGCTGAGTCGCATTTGGGTGATCAAGACATCATCTCCGTATCTAAAGAACATAAAGTTTGGATTAGAAACTTGATCACAGAATATTTGCAATCTTATTCAAAGGCAGAGATGTTGGTTGAAGTGACTTATACGCTAATTGAAGGACTCATTAGCCGTTTTTTGGTCGAAGGTTATGATGCAAAAGTGGCAGCGGAGATTAAATATTCAGTCAATCAAATGATTGATGTATTTGATCCAGCAGCACTTTAAAGGTTAGTCGGGAAACTGTTCTATCGTATGTGAGTAAGCCTTTGATCGATTACAAAGGCTTACTGTTCTTATTTACTGTTTAAATGCGCTTTGATCTTCTACATCCACATATTCGATATAACCTCGACCTTGAACAGGGGCATTTAAATATTCACCTGTGAAGGTATAAGCACTGGCATAGCCAATGCCATGACCATAACGGAAAGGACTATCAATTTCTGCAGTGATATCTAAAATTTTCTGATCAGCATCGTCTTTGACAGACCAAGAGAACAATTGCGGTAAGCGCATTTTCTTACCACTTGGTGAAACATAATCATCAACTTGATGTGCAATCACCTTGAATTCGACATTGGTATAGACTTCAGCAGGCTTATCGGTATGTCGAACATGCAAGGTATAGGCTGCTGGTTGACCCAAAATATCAGCTTTTGTGAGTAATAATTGGGTGGTATCGGTTAAGTTGATAATTTGATAGGTAAAGAAATCGAGTGGTAATTTATACGGTTCAGGTAACAGCTTTTTCACCACGCCATGTGCACCTGTAGCGCGGGCATATTCATAGGTACATAAGCCTTCGGCAGGCGTGACTTTCCCTTGATATTCAAGCTGACCTTTGAAGTTTGCCAATAAACTAAAATGATCATAAATCGGGGTTTTAATAAACCATGAGATTTTATCGGTGACATCTAAATCAAATTCAAAGCTGAGCCCATGGTAGGCACCTTTGAGATGAATATTTGGTAGAGTTCCTTGGATAGAAACTTCTTCACCGAGCTCAATGGTTGTTCCATTGTCTTGAATATTGGTCTGTTCTGGAATGATATAGGCTTTGAGTAGATGTTCATCTAGCGCCGCAGTACTAGAGAAAAACGTTGCAGTCTTTCTTGGGTCACCTAAGGTAATATCATCATGGTCAAACGCAAGCGCCCCTGGTGTACCCAGTAAGATCATAATATTTAAATAACGATGAGGCTCAGGCAGCAGAGGAAAGAAGATTCCATAATGTGTCCAGGTATAAAAATTCCCATCAGTGCGTGGGCGAATGATGTCTGGTTCTGAAAATGGTGTTGTTGAATATTTTACGGCTTTATCAAGCGTACCTTGTGCCAATAACAGGCTTTTACCCAAAATTTTGCTGGTCAGGGATGTCGGTGGCAATTGTTTCATCATCTTGTTTCCTAAACTCAATCCATGCTGTGACAGCTAGATTATGAGAAACAATTGCCTATGCTAAGCGGAAATAAGGACAAAGCTACGGCTTTTCAGGACATTTATGCAGAGGCTTTGTTCGACAATTTTTCTAGATTTTGAGAGCCAATCCAGTGCTTTGAGAACTGATAGGCTGCGCGTCCAGAACGCTGACCACGTGCTTGACACCACTTCAGACTTTCACCACGAACCAGATCGTTATAGTCCAGGCCTGCTTTCACAATGTAGTGCTCTACAATTTGTAAATACAACTGCTGATCCATGGGATAGAAGGAGAGCCACATTCCAAATCGATCCGAGAGCGAAATTTTTTCTTCAATCGCTTCTTGTGGATGTAATTCGGTGTATTGCGGTACATCAACCTTACGTACTGGTGTGTTTTCGTGCATAAACTCAGGCAGTAAATGACGACGGTTACTGGTTGCATAGATAATAAAATTGCTTGAGCCAGATTGTAGTGAACCATCTAAAACGCTTTTTAGACTACGATAATTTTCATCTTCGGCATTGAAGGCCAGATCATCACAATAAACGATGAATTTTTCAGGACGATGTTCAATCAGCTTTTGAATTTTGGGTAAATCAGATAAATCATCACGCTCAATTTCAATCAAACGTAAGCCTTGAGTGGAATACTCGGTGAGGAGCGCACGTACAATCGATGATTTTCCAGTACCACGAGAACCTGTCAGTAAAACATCATTGGCAGGCAGGCCATTCAGGAACTGTAAGGTGTTTTGGATGATCTTGTCTTTTTGGCGCTCAATGCCTTTTAAATCTTCCAAATGCATTTTTTTAGGTTGTTGTATGGCGACCAGTTGCTGATTTTCCCAACGGAATGCGATTGCTGAAAAGTCAGTGGGTTGCTTTGGTGCAGGGAGAACTTGCTGAAGCTGTGTTAAAACACTCGATAGCGATTGAAGAATAGATTCGGGTAAATCAAGGATAGCCATACATATAAACCAAACTCAATGATGAATAGGGATACTATCACTGCTATTACCGAAATAAAGAAAATATCATCAGAAATATCGAAATAAATCGATTTTACCCTTGATTGTTGTGGCTGCTTTTTGCATTGTATAGGTGCAAGAAGATAAAAAATAAGCTGAAAATCAGGATCGCGAATGTTCAATAGAGTTCAAGAGAAAAAGAATACATATCAGACACATAGAGTTGATGTGTTGCAAGAACGCTTAAGACATGCCAGTTCTTATACCGAATGGAAAGAAATTGCACTTAAACTGGATGAAGAATCAGGTCATGAAGCATGGAAATATGACAATGAATCGCCTTATTATGATGCGGAAATTTTATCTAAACGCTATAACTTATTAAAAAAATATCGTATGCAACATCGGACCCTCGATTTGATTTATGTATTACGAGAAGGGCTGTCTTATGACTTTGCCAATATTGGGCATCCGATGTTATTTGCACAGACCTATATAGGCACTAAAAAAATCATTGAAAACTATGTTGAGGAAATGAGTGATTGCTTACGTTACTTGGCTTCGAGTGAATGTATTACCTTTCAACTAAAAGAAAAAATCCAGTTTTTTGAAGAATGTCAAAAGGCCTATGGTCAACCTGCGGTGATGTTTTCTGGAGGCGCAACGCTAGGTTTATTTCATACAGGGGTGTGTAAAGCATTAATCGAACAAGATCTCATGCCGCAGGTTTTATCAGGCTCGAGTGCAGGGGCAATCATGACGGGAATGTTAGGTGTTTCTACACCAGATAAAGTTCCTGAATTGTTGCAAGGAGAACATTTTTTTAGTGATGCATTTAAATTTAGGAAAGTTACTGAGCTATTGAAGGTGAATGGTGGTATTGCCGATGTGATGTATTTGAAACAATTCCTGATGCAGAACTTGGGCGATGTCACTTTTGCAGAAGCTTACCAGCAATCCAAACGTCATATTAATATCGTGATTGCACCATATAACACAGCGCAAAATCCGCGTATTATGAATGCACTGACTGCACCGAATGTATTGGTGTGGAGTGCAGTCTTGGCTTCTTGTGCGGTGCCTGTGTTATTTCCACCTGTGCATCTGACCAGTAAGCGTTATGATGGGCAACATACGCCATATCTCGCCAATACCAAATGGGTGGATGGTAGTATGCGCAGTGATTTTCCGCAGGAAAAGATGGCTCGGCTCTATAATATTAATTACACCATTGCCAGTCAGGTCAATCCGCATATCGTGCCGTTTATGCAAAGTGATACCGAACGTTTCCGCAGAGATGTACTCAGTTGGCCTGAACGGATTGTGCGTCGTCAAGGTAAAGCCATTGCAATGGAAGTCATGGATTTAACACGCAGCCATATGGGGGGCTTCTTTCCGATTCGTCGGGTATTGGATCATGGTTATGGCATTTTGGGGCAACGGTATTATGGCGACGTCAATATTATTGCCAAATATGGACTCAGACATTATAGCTATATGCTGAAAAACCCACGGCCAAAATTGTTTAAAATCTTGCAGCAAGAAGGTGAGCGTGCCACATGGCCGAAAATTGCTTCTATTGAAATACATGCACGAATTGGAAAAACCATTGAGCATTGTCTAATATCGTTGCGGAAGCAGGAAGAAAAGCAGCAGAATGAGTTTTACTACGTGGACCTCTAATCCAAAGATTCAACTTAACGATCTAAACTTAGTGATCAAAGCGCAAAGTTATGCCTTTGGGCGACGTGTCTATACCTTCCAAGTTGATCAACAACTGTATTGGCTGAAATTTCATGCGACCAATGATCAGCCTGTTTTGGCACAGGCTTTCCAAAGAGAGTTAGCTTTTTATCAGCACTGTCAGCAATCAGAACAACAGTTTTTATTACCATTCCAAATGATTCCATTACGTCATTTTGTAAATGAATTAGATCAGGATGGAATAGGGCTGATCACAGTTGATGCGCATGATTTTTTTGCTGATGCTCCTATTTTTGAGAATATTGAACAAATCAAACAAAAGATATTTTTGGCCTTAGATGCGCTGGATGCATTACATCAAGTCGGGTGGGTACATGGCGATTTGAAAGCAGAACATTTTCGTTTCTATGAAAACTCATGTCGGCTGATTGATTTTGAGCAATCTTTTCAGATGGGGCATCCGATTCACACTCTAGATGCAACACCACATTATATGGCGCCAGAGCTTTTTCAGGGGGTTGGGAAAAGTATTCAAAGTGATTTGTATGCCTTGGGGATTATTGTGTATGAATGGCTGACTCAATCTCGATTAAAGGCGAGTACTTATCACGATTGGGCAGTATTGCATTGCCAGCAACTACACATTCAACTTCCAAATGGCTTTGAAGGTTTTTATCCTTTACTTAACGGCCTCCAGCAAAAGCATATTAAACAACGCTTTAATTCAGTTTTAGAGGCAAAAGATTGCCTAAAACGACTAGAAACGTTGTAAAAGTAAACATAAATGTGTGATTTGAATATTATCTGTTCATTTGAATGGTTTTTTTAATAGAAAGACTTGTCAGAAAGTATGTTTCTCACTAATATGCATACCCATCGGGGGCGTGGCGAAATTGGTAGACGCACTGGATTTAGGTTCCAGCGCCGCAAGGTGTAAGAGTTCGAGTCTCTTCGCCCCCACCATATTTAAAAAGCAAGAGTATCTTGCTTTTTTTATGATTAAACGAAACAGAGTTTAATCATGTGGTTATAGAGGATTGGTGTAATGGTAGCATGACGGTCTCCAAAACCGTTCGTCAAGGTTCGAGTCCTTGATCCTCTGCCAAATTCAAAGGAACTTTATTTAAAGTTCCTTTTTTTGTGTCTGCTATTTCTATCTGTATATTAAAAAAGCATTAGCTTTCATAAACATAGTTTTTTTATAAAAAGGGCTTGTCAGTAGAAAGGTTTATCTCTAATATACACACCCATCGGGGGCGTGGCGAAATTGGTAGACGCACTGGATTTAGGTTCCAGCGCCGCAAGGTGTAAGAGTTCGAGTCTCTTCGCCCCCACCATATTTAAGAAGGTAAGTATTTCTTATTTTCTTATGATTAAGTCAAATATGATTTAATCATGCAGTTTAGAGGATTGGTGTAATGGTAGCATGACGGTCTCCAAAACCGTTCGTCAAGGTTCGAGTCCTTGATCCTCTGCCAAATAAATAAAAAAGCCCTTGTGAAAACAAGGGCTTTTTTATGCTCTGCAATTTATCTTAGATAAGATCTATTTTTCGAACGATTCCTTATATTTTTTTATTGCTTAGCGTGCGAGTAAACTTTGGTTTGAACTTGGTGTCTTGTTTTTTGATTTCAAACCTTTGAGATACGATTTAAATTTTAATTCATTCCAAAAGTGAAAAATAATTTTCATATTGTCACTGTCAATAAATAAAATGCTAAAAAACAGCTCATTTTTTGCTTAATTTAAAATTTTTTGTGCCAATTAGTTTTTGAATAATAGAGTAATCAGCAGAGCTGTTTATCGATTTAGATTATTCAAGTTAGATTTCAGCTTAATGAAAGAAGTCATAAAAAAGACTTACATAAATAAAGCCAGCTCGGTCATTAATGAGCTGAGACTAGGGAAAAATTTAAGAATTAAGGAATAGCAAATGTCGGGATTGTGCGCGGTTCAGCATAGAAAAAATGAATTGGATGTCTTACTCAAGAGCACAATCAGCGGAGCCTGTGTCTCGTTTGTTCTGATTGAGAATAAGGGGAAATAGACATGATGATGATTCGTTATATCAAACAAAAAGATATTCATGATCTTTACCACTTAGCACAGAAAGCAGGCTTTGGTTTAACCTCTTTGCAACCAGATATGGAAATACTGGCTGCGCGGATTGATCGGGCGATTAAAACGGTTGAAGGCAAACTGGATAAGTCGGAGCAGGGCTATTTATTTGTACTGGAAGATACCTCACTGCATAAAGTGGTTGGTGTCTGTGGAATAGAGGTTGCCTTAGGCTTAAAAGAACCTTGGTATAATTTCCATATCGGCACACAAGTTCATTCTTCTGAACCCTTGAATGTTTATAAATCATTACCGACCTTGTATCTGAGTAATAACCACACCAACTGTAGCGAGTTATGTACCTTATTTTTAGATCCCGATTACCGTTTAAATAAAAATGGTAAGTTTTTATCTAAGGTTCGGTTTTTGTTCTTATCAGCCTTCAGGCAGTATTTTGAAGAAACTATTGTGGCTGAAATGCGGGGCTTTTCTGATGAAAATGGCCGTTCACCATTTTGGGATGCGGTCGGTCATAAATTCTTTGATATGGAATTTACCAAAGCAGATTATCTAAGTGGTACAGGCAAAAAAGCCTTTATTGCGGAACTCATGCCACGGCATCCACTTTATGTCGATATGTTGCCTGATGAAGCGAAGGCGGTGATTGGAGCCGTTCATCCTAATACCGAACCCGCGTATAACCTTTTGATTGAAGAAGGGCTACGTTATAAGGGTTATGTCGATATCTTTGACGCGGGTGCAACCTTACAGGCTGATATCGAAAATCTAAGAGCCATCAAAGACAGTCATGTGTTGACTGTTCATATTGAACAATCTGATCTGATTATGCTCGGTGATGAACCTTATATTGTCGCCAATGATGATTATGAAAATTATCGCGCCATTTTGACCTATAGCCAGCCAGACTCAAACCAAGTGACGTTGAGTGTAGAACAAGCCCATCAATTACATGTGAAAGAGGATGCATCGGTACGTTTGCTCAATATTAATATTGCAAATCAGAACAAGCGTTGATGGGCTATGTATAAGTAGAAAATTCACAGATTTAGATGTTAATTCACAGCGTTTATACTGTGTTTTTTAGCCATATTCTTTATTTATATCGATGCATAATTTTTTACTATCCTCGATATTCATATTTTTCTAAGATGGAATGAGATTGTGATAATAGAGTATATTTCATGTTAATTGGGTATTAATTAGGCGAAAATGAAAAGCATCATCTTTAACTCGTTTGGGGATGAGATATGATGCTTGCGGCTAAGATACTTTTGATCAATAACAACAGGTTTTAGTGCCTAGAAAAGGGATCTAATACGAACCATTTACAAGTGAGGTGGATTAATTAAATTATTAATTTCAAAATAATTTTATAAAAATGGAACTTTTAAATTAAAGCATTTTAAAAATATTTTATTTTTATTAAGCATTTATAACGGTTGCTGCAAACTGGAGTAAGGATGACATGAGTCAGAATAAAGGAAAGCAACTTCTGGATGAAGATTTGCAGGAAAGTTCGCAAGATGAAGAAAAATTACAACGCTCGCTGACCAATCGTCATATTCAAATGATTGCAATTGGCGGTGCAATTGGTACAGGTCTATTTATGGGTTCAGGTAAAACCCTAAGTATTTCAGGTACCTCAATTGTTTTAACTTATTTAATTATTGGTTTTTTCTTTTTCTTTGTTATGCGGGCAATGGGTGAGCTGCTGCTGGCAAATACCAACTTCAAAACATTTGCTGATTTTGCGACGGCTTATATCGGTCCTTGGGCAGGTTTTTTCCTCGGTTGGTCTTATTGGTGTAACTGGATTATTACTGCGATAGCCGATGTCATTGTGATTGGGGGATATATGCAGTTCTGGTATCCTGATATTCCAGTCTGGATACCTGCATTTACCTCGTTGGCTATTCTGACCATACTGAACTTTGTTGCTGTTCGAATGTTTGGTGAGCTGGAGTTTTGGTTTTCGTTAATTAAGATCTCCGCCATCATTCTGTTTATCCTTGCGGGTATTTATTTAATCAGTACTGGCTTTACCTCACCCAATGGCGTTAAGGCATCTATGAGCCATGTATTTGAAACTCAATCGATGTTTCCTTATGGCGTCACAGGCTTTTTAGCGGGTTTCCAAATTGCGATTTTTGCCTTTGTGGGAATTGAATTGGTCGGAACCACAGCTGCTGAAACTAAAGATCCGCATAAATCTCTGCCTAAAGCCATCAATTCGATCCCATTACGTATTTTACTGTTCTATGTTGGCGCGTTGATATGCATTATCGCGGTCACGTCTTGGGCAAAAATTTCACCTGAAAAAAGTCCATTTGTTGAAATGTTCACACTGATTGGTTTGCCGATTGCTGCTGGGCTGGTTAATTTTGTCGTTGCAACTTCTGCCTTATCTTCTGCAAATAGTGGCATCTTTGCGACCAGTCGTATGCTCTATGGTTTGGCGTTGGATAATGATGCACCAAAGAGTTTTAGTAAATTATCGAAGAAAAAGGTACCTATTCGAGGCCTTATCTTTTCTATGACCTGCGTTACCATCGGGACTTCTATTTTATTTATTGTGCCGAATGTCATGACAGCGTTTACGATTATCTCAGCACTGACTTCAATTCTATGTGTATTTACCTTTATGCTGATTATCCTGTCGTATATTGGCTATCGTAAAAAATTTCCAGAGTTACATTTACAGTCTAAGTTTAAAATGCCTGGCGGTTTGGTCATGGCATGGCTGACGATGCTATTTTTGGTATTTACAATTGTGATCCTTGCTTTAGATCACGATACCCTTATTGCATTGGGGCTTTCACCAGTGTGGTTTATTGGTTTGTTGATCGCTTATCGTTATAAAAAGAAAAAGATGTTAGAACTGAATATTTTAAAGGCAACTAGAGCGGATTATGTTTAAGTGGAATTAATTTACTACTACATTCTGACTCATATTAAATAAAGCAGAGCTTCGGCTTTGCTTTTTTACATTATTTTTAGAGTTAGAGCATTTGAAGAATGTTTTATATCTATGAATATAAAAAGTATTATTTTAAACCAAGAAATAATGGTGACGAAAAATGTCATAAACAGACAATACTGTATAGACAGAGGTGTATTGCTATCGCTAAAATGCCATAAATTTAAGCAAAAAAATCTATAAAAATGTTGAACAACATCTTTCAAGCCTTAGAAAGTCTCGGCCTTAGCGCACAAAAACGTGCTATTCATATTCAATTTTCCAATCAAAACTTAAATACTCAAGTCTTCCTACAGCGTATTGATGGTCAGCATCAACTGAATGATGGATTTAAGGCAGAACTGATTTGCCTGTCGACCAATGCGGCGATTCCACTCAAACAATTTATTGGTAGCCAAGTGGCAATTGATACGGTGACTGATCAAGGTCAATTGACCCGTGTCACAGGCATTATCACTCAAGCCTTACAAGGACAATCAGACGGTAGCCTGACTGTCTATAAGCTCACCTTAGAAGATCCCACCGCACTGTGGAAACAACGCCGTAACAGCCGCGTCTTCATGAATAAAAGTGTACGAGATGTGGTAGAAATCATCTTCAAAGAGTGGCAGAGCAAAAGCCCACTCTTTGCATCAAGCTTAAGTTTAGATTTAAGTGGACTCAGTCAAGACTATGATGTTCGCCCATTCATTATGCAAGCCAATGAAAGCGATTATGACTTTCTCACCCGCTTGATGAGAAGTGAAGGGATGAATTGGCTTATCGACGAATCTGAGCGCACAGTTCCTCTCAGCAGTGCTGCTATCCAAGCACAAAAACTTCGTTTAATTGATGACAATAGCCAGTATCAAGCCTTAGACCATCGCCATATTCGCTACCACCGTAGCAGTGCCATAGAACAATACGACAGCATGACCAGTCTGGTAGGGCAACGCTCATTGCAACCGAGTGCGGTCCATGTACAACGCTGGCAAGCCGATGCACTAGAACAGGAAGATGGTGCAGGCAGTGTGCAGAGCACACACAAACATAGTGATCAGTATGACAATGCCAGTCTAGGATTAGAACAGGCATGGCACTTTTCACCTGCGTGGATGCAAGATTTAAATGGTGAAGACGGTGCTACCCAGTCAGGCAATGCACAGATAGAAAAACTGAATCAGAATCTCGGTCAATACTATGATCTGCAATCAAAGCAATTTACAGCCAATACTACGGTGCGAGACACCCATGTCGGTTACTGGTTTGAACTAGCCGAACATCCTGAAATTGATCAACACGATGGCGCAGACAAAGAATTCCTGATCACAGGTAAAAACTTCTATAACCAAAATAATTTGCCTAAAGATCTACATCAACAGATCCATCAACTCTTAGCACAAAGCAATTGGCAGCCTACCCAACAAAGCAACACAGAAGAACGCCAAGCCAACCAGCTGACGCTGCAACGCCGCAATATCAAAACCGTTCCTGAATTTAACCCATTACAACACCGCCCGGCAGCTTCACCACAACGTGCCAAAGTGGTTGGACCAAGTGGAGAAGAAATCCATGTGGATGAATGGGGGCGGATCAAAGTTCGCTTCCTGTTTACTCGCAATGACGATCACAGCCATGATGGTGGTGCGGGTGCTAATGACAATGACACTGATTCTGCTTGGGTCGATGTACTGACACCTTGGGCTGGTGAAGGCTATGGTGCACGCTTCTTGCCACGTATCGATGAAATCGTAGTGATCGACTTCTTTGATGGCAATATTGACCGTCCGTTTGTAGTGGGACGCATTCACGAAGCACAACGCAGCCCAACCAAATTCGATAATGCAGGCAAGCTGCCTGACACCAAGAAACTGGCAGGGATCAAGTCCAAGGAATATCAAGGCGAAGGCTTTAACCAACTGCGTTTTGATGACACCACAGGGCAGATCAGTGCCCAGTTGCAAAGCAGCCATGCAGCCAGTCAACTCAACTTAGGTAAACTCAGTCATCCCAAAGACAAAGCCGAAAGTGAAGATCGAGGTGAAGGGTTTGAGCTGCGGACTGATCAATGGGGTGCCGTGCGGGCAGGTGAAGGTTTATTACTTTCAACGCACAAACAGGATCAAGCGCAAGGTGAACACCTCGATGCTCAAGTTGCCAAGCAACAGCTTGAGGGTAATCAAAGCAATGCCAAGGCACTGAGCGAAGTGGCTAAGAACCAGCAGACTGATGAGATTGAATCCGTTGAGCAACTAAAAGCATTTGCAGAGCAGATTGAAGCAAAAATTGCTAAATTTAATAAAGCCTTATTGCTATTAAGCTCACCTGTAGGGATCGGTCTAAGTACCAGTGAAGATATTCATGTTTCTGCAGATGGACAGATTAACCAGTTTGCGAGCGACAGTATCAATCTAAGCACACAGAAAAATCTGATTACGCATGCGCAAAACAGAATCAGTGTGTTTGCAGCGCAGAATGGGATTAAACAGGTGGCTGCTAAAGGTAAATTTGAAGCGCATGCTCAGTCGGATGGTATGGATTTACTTGCCAAGCAAGGGATTCAGATTATTTCGACTGAAGATCGTATTGAAATTACCAGTCCGAAAGAGATTGTGATTACTGCGGGAGGCTCTCAAATTAAGCTCAATGGGTCGGGGATTTTCCCTGTGACCAGTGGCAAGTTTGAGGTGAAGGCGGGACAGCATTTCCTTACAGCAGGAATGAAAGTCAGTCCCGTTTTACCTTTATTGCCAATTATAAGTTTACCCGAAAAAGAACCACTACCTACGTTAAAAAGCACCTATGCCCACGAGCAACTAGTTTTTATTGCAAGAACATTCTCTGATGAGAGTTTTGTCAGTTTGGTCGCTCCGATTTTTGGCTTTGATATACCAGACAGTATCTATCTGAAATTAAAAGAAGATATAGAGAAAGGTAGTGTTAGCCCACCAGAGCATCTTGTTGTTGCTAAAAGCATCAATGGGCGCGCTGCTGGGTTTAATCATGTTGATAAGAAAATATATTTAGCAGCAGATACAGTAACTTCTGCAATCGAAAATGATAGCAATTTAGATCGATTGTATATCGTGCTGTTACATGAATATGGCCATTTCATTGATGATCTCATAAGAAAAAGTGGCAAATATCCAATATTAAATAGCTATAATTTATATGTAATTAATAAAGGAAATACACTAGCTGCTATCGCCGAGAAATTTGAAATAACCGTAGATGAGATTTGCTCGCTGAACTCAATCGAAGATCCAAATGTGATTTATATTGGTGATGTTTTAAAAATTCCAACTAAAATTGAATCCCTATCTCTGGATGCGCCAAATGACGAAGGTGCTGTCTATGCATACAATTTTGGGCAACTAAGTGAGGGTAAAAATTTAGGTGGGAATACAGAGTTTATTTTTGCTCAGATTACATCTAAAAAATATTCAGGAGATTTAAAGATAACATTCATCTCAGGTAAAAATGCTGCAAAAATGCATGCAGATTTCCAAGCGCAATTAGATGAAACAGTTGACGCACAATATGAGTATTTTGGTGCAGGAGAAGGCAAATTTGCCAATGAAACTAGAATGATTGCCAATAGAGGAACATTGGACCCTAAAACTGGTAAATATATAAAGAAAGCTGACAATAAAGGCGTACGTGTAGAGCATGGACACCAGTCTATTGAGAAAGAAGCAATTGGTGAAGATAACCCAAGAGGGGCAATTTTTACACCTAATACGGTTAATGGAATTTATGTGGGTAACTGGTTGCGAGATCACTCACAGCTAGTGTGTGGTGCTATTCTAAATATGAAAATTGATGTAGCTGTTGACCGTAATGGTAAAGTGACGTCGATTAAACCAACACGAAAGTTAATTACAAATATTCTAGCAATATTGGCTTATGATCATTTTTTTGATGAAAATGTTGCTGAAGATCTTATTAGAACTAATAAAAATGAAAAGAACGATAATATTTCTTCAAAGCTTCGCTCTGCTATGAAGAATATATTGAAAAAAGCTAGTTATGATAAATTGAGTGAAAAAAATCAAAGACGTTATAAAGCATTAGCACTTAAAGCATATTTACCAGAAAGCTCTTTACCCCATCGTTTATATCGTGATTTAGTTGGGAGTAATGGTGTAAATATTTTAGGTGTTTATCGATTTGAAGAACACATTGATAATCCTTTCGGTGCAGATGTCTATACATCTACAGATAGGTCGTTAAATCCTAAATCAAATGATAAAACCTTCCAAACGAATAGTGATACAAAATCTGCACAATATAATTTAAAAAACTATATTGCAGATAATACGCCAAATGACAAAACTGATTCTGCATTTCCAACAGCTTTAGAGTATATGTTGGAGCAATTAAGTAAGAGTATGGAAAAAAATAGTAATTCGGATGTTCCTTTAAGGCATTTAGGAAATGCCTTTCATGTTTTAGAAGATTTTTTCTCACATAGTAATTTCGTCGAAATTGCATTGATTAAAAATGGTCATGCGAATGTTAGACATTGGGTACTCAGGAAAAATGACTTTAATGATTATGCAAAGATTCCTTTAGTTACAGGTACTTTTGACTCTTGGGATACTTTTGCGAGTGTTGGTGGACACATAGGTGAGCTAATCGATCCTGTTAAGAAATGGAGTGAATACGAAGGGATGGTTTCAGGGGAGCGGACCCTTGCTGATCTTATTATTCAGGAGTTTATATTTGCAATTGATGCACCTTCGAAAGATAAATATTTTACTAATATCTGGTTCAGATATTTAGAGTTGAGAGATGAGGTGAGTAGTTTATATGAAGCTGGTTATGCTGATCTTGCAGTAAAAGCAACAAAAACATTCTTAGAATTCAGGAAACAAACCAATTTGGTACAAGCTGTAATTAAGCCCTTATTAAGCTTTTTATTAAAATGGGGCGCAAGTTCTGTCTTCAATCATGCCCATGAAATTGTTTCTGTAAAACAGGGTGTTAATCCTGTTATTCATGGTGATAACCCTAGTCATACTCAAGTTGGAAAGGATGAGCGCGGTAGTTCTTTACATATGCTAGCTGCTAATTTGGCGATTATCGCGGTGAGAGATGTTGGGATTAAATGGCGTGATTGGTTTAAACATCCAACCGCAGTCAATCGTCAAGCTGTTCTAGACACCGCTAAAAGTTATTTTAGACATCCAAGTCGATGTAATTGGATGGATGAAACAATCAAACAATGGGCTAGAAAGAATGGTGATAAAATTAGCCAAGCAAGTGATGGTATTGGGCAGAAAGCATGGGATGGAACTAAACAGGGCGTATATAAGGGAGGCAAAGCGGTGCAAGGTGCGTACAATGATGCGAGTAAATCCGTGCAAGAGGGTTTAGACAAAGTATTTGGTGGTAAAAAATGATGAATTATTCTAAAAAGGTTTTACTAGGCTTTTTACCCGTTATTTTATGTATGAGTTGCAGTAATGGTCAGTCAGCAGCACAGGCTAATGCAGATACTGAAGGATTTGTGAAGAAATTAAATCCACAACATCAGTTTAAGGTTCATGGCTGTGCAATTAATTATAATGGTACAGATCTCTATATGGACTCGACTGTTGAACCTTGGATTAAAGCCTTGGGGAAAAACTATAGAAAAGTGGACAGTACTGATGGAATTAATTTAACCAATTTATATATCTATGATGATATAGGGGTGCGATTAGTTGAGAGAAAAAATGATAAGCAAATCGATAGTTTTCGTTTCCGTTTAGAACGACCAGAGCACGATATAAAGAAAGAAACAGATGCAGAAATAGAAGAAGAGTTGAAGAAACCTGATACGGAACAAGTGAGAAGTATATTTAAAGACGCGATTGATGTAGATGGTGTACTAGTCGGTGCTTATCCAATGCATGATGAAGTTAGAAATAAATTTCATTCAAAAACACGGGTTAACTATAACCTAACTATTAGCTGTGAAAATGATCAAAAGGGTAAGCCATTTGGAATTGAGTTAAGCACCAGTTTTAATGACCCTGAAGTGATTGATCATATGTATTTTTATAATTATTTTGATTCTATCAGTGATGAAGAGAAAGCGAGACAACGTAAAGAGTTTTGTGAAGGCCCTGATCGAGATCATCCTATTTTAGGAGGAGGTTGTGAAGACTATCCCGTGAAAAAATAACTGTAATGTATTGAATATGAATAACTTTAATATTTTTGGAATTCTGTTCATCAGCTTTTTATGTATCAGTTGTAGTAATGGTCAGTCAGCTGCACAGGCTAATGCAGATACTGAAGGTGAAGGGTTTGTGAAGAAATTAAATCCACAACATCAGTTTAAGGTTCATGGCTGTGCAATTAATTATAACGGTACAGATCTTTATATGAACTCGACTGTTGAACCTTGGATCAAAGCCTTGGGTAAAAACTATAGAAAAGTGGATAGTACGGATGGGGCTAATTTAACCAATTTATATATTTATGATGATATAGGGGTTCGATTGGTTGAGAGAAAAAATGATAAGCAAATAGATAGTTTTCGTTTCCGTTTAGAACGACCAGAGCACGATATAAAGAAAGAAACAGATGCAGAAATAGAAGAAGAGCTAAAGAAACCTGATACGGAACAAGTGCGAAGTACATTTAAAGATGCGATCGATGTAGATGGTGTACTTGTCGGTGCTTATCCAATGCATGATGAAATTAGAAGTAAATTCCATTCAAAAACACGGGTGAGCTACAACCTTACGGCAGATTGTAATGAAAATCAAAAAGGTGAGTCATTTGGAATTGAGTTAAGTACCAGTTTTAATGATCCCGAAGTGATTGATCATATGTATTTTTATAATTACTTAGATTCGATGAGTGAAGAGCAAAAAAAACAATTATATAGAAGCAAAGATGAAACTGGTAAGGAGGTATGTGACGAATATTTTGATGTAAAAGCTATGAAGGTTGTCCCAAGATACTGTACAGAAAAGGAGTTAGAAGAGGAAAGGCAAAATGCTAATAAATAGCCCTTTCTCAATAAATTATTTGTGTAAAGGAGAGTGAGCAATACAGCAAACGTATTTGGCAATAAAAGTTATGAGTTACTCTAAAAAAATTCTATGCAGTTTTTTACCTATTATCTTATGTATCAGTTGTAGTAATGGTCAGTCAGCAGCCCAGGCTAATGCAGATACTGAAGGGTTTATGAAGAAATTAAATCCACAACATCAGTTTAAGGTTCATGGTTGCGCAATTAATTATAATGGTACAGATCTTTATATGAATTCTGGTGTTGAACCTTGGATTAAGGTATTAGGAAAAAATTATAGAAAAGTGGATAGTACAGATGGGGCTAATTTAACCAATTTATATATCTATGATGATATAGGGGTGCGATTGGTTGAGAGAAAAAATGATAAGCAAATTGATAGTTTTCGTTTCCGTTTAGAACGACCAGAGCACGATATAAAGAGAGAAACAGATGCAGAAATAGAAGAAGAGTTGAAGAAACCTGATACGGAACAAGTGCGAAGTATATTTAAAGATGCGATTGATGTAGATGGTGTACTTGTCGGTGCTTATCCGATGCATGATGAAATTAGAAGTAAATTCCATTCAAAAACACGGGTGAGCTACAACCTTACGGCAGATTGTAATGAAAATCAAAAAGGTGAAGCATTTGGAATTGAGTTAAGTACCAGTTTTAATAATCCCGAAGTGATTGATCATATGTATTTTTATAATTATTTAGATTCGATGACCGAAGAGCAAAAAAAGGCATTAGGACGTAGAACTGATGAAAATGGTAGAGAAATTTGTGGTGATTATATGGATGTAAAAACTATGAAAATTGTTCCAAGTTACTGTACGCCAGAGGAGTTAGAGGAGGAAAAGAGAACAATTCAACGGAAGTAATATTGGAATCAAAAAATTACAAATAAAAGCAGAGCCGAAGCTCTGCTTTTTTAAGCCAATCAGTTTTAGATCTTGCTGATCAAATCATTGATTTGTTTTGCTTGTTCAGCTGCATTACCAGTATAAGTTGCAGGTGTTAACTCAGCTAGACGAGCACGTTCGTCTGCTGGCACTTGTGCAAGTTCATCACCATTGACGAAGTTCACCATCATTTCACGTGTCATTGCTTGACCACGAGTAAGTGCTTTTAATTTCTCGTATGGCTTTTCAACGTTATAACGACGCATAACAGTCTGGATTGGCTCTGCAAGAACTTCTTGTGCTTGGTTTAAATCTTCATTTAAACGAGCAGCATTGAGTTCAAGTTTACCAACACCTTTTAAGCAAGCATCAAAAGCAATTAAGCTTTGCGCAAAACCAACACCCATATTACGTAATACAGTTGAGTCAGTTAAGTCACGCTGCCAACGAGAAACTGGAAGTTTTTCACCTAAGTGACCTAAAACAGCATTGGCAATACCTAAGTTACCTTCTGAGTTTTCGAAGTCAATCGGGTTTACTTTGTGTGGCATAGTCGAAGAACCAACTTCGCCATCTTTTAACTTTTGTTTGAAGTAACCAAGCGAGATATAACCCCAAACGTCACGGTTAAAGTCAATCAAGATGGTGTTGTAACGACGTAAAGCATCAAACAATTCAGCCATATAATCATGTGGCTCGATTTGTGTAGTGTATGGGTTGAAGCTTAGGCCTAAAGATTCAACAAATGCTTGTGCATGTGCAGCCCAATCAATTTCTGGGTATGCAGAAAGGTGAGCGTTATAGTTACCTACAGCACCATTGATTTTGCCGAGTAACTCAACATTTTCAAATTGCTTGATTTGACGTGCTAGACGATACGCAACGTTTGCCATCTCTTTACCCAAGGTAGTTGGGCTTGCAGTTTGACCGTGTGTACGAGACAACATCGGTTGTTCAGCATGCGTTGCCGCCAAAGCTGAAATCGCATTAAGAAGTTGTTTCATACTTGAAACTAAAACTTCACGGCCATTTTTCAGCATAAGCGCATGAGACAAGTTATTGATGTCTTCAGAAGTACAAGCAAAGTGAATGAATTCACCTGCATTTTGTAATTCATCAATGTTGGCAATTTTTTCTTTAAGGAAATATTCAACCGCTTTTACATCGTGGTTTGTAGTGCGTTCGATTTCTTTAATGCGGTTAGCATCTTCTTCAGAGAAGTTTGAAACGATTGCATCTAAAGCGGCATTGGTTTCATTTGAAAACGGCGCAACTTCGATGATTTCTGCACGATTTGCAAGTGCTTGTAACCAACGCACTTCAACCGTGACACGAGCGTGGATTAAACCAAACTCAGACAAAAAAGGACGTAGGGCATCGCATTTGCTAGCGTAACGACCATCAAGTGGTGAGAGTGCGGTTAAAGCATTCATACAGATTCCTTAATTTTGGAATAAACATAAAAATAAATTCGTTTGTCGCATCGGTCTATACCACCTGATACTGCAAACGAGCGAGAGCTTGAATATCTTGCAATAATTTGCGTTTACTAAAGATCATACTCCAAGAGCTACCACCGAGCTGCTTCCATAAATGTGCAAGCTGTAAACCCGTAAATAAGCATGCACGAATACGGTTGGTATGATTGATGTCTTTAAATGCTTCGGCATTACCACGAACCAGAATACGCGGATTGATTTGTCCTGCGGTTTCGACATAGGTTTGTGCGAGGTTGGCAATGATGCTTGGGTGTAAATAGTTATTATCGAAAAAGGAAAGCTGTTTTAAGATTTTTTGTTGTGAGCTTTCTATGATTTTGACGTATTCGGGGTTGCTGTAGACTTTCTTTTCCAACTGCAATAAGGCCATTGCATAGGACATTGGCAGTTTGGCAGTGGACATCTTCGGAACACGGGATTTAGGTGCAGTATTAAAAGGCTGGGTAATACAGCCTTCTAGTGTTTTTAAACCGAGTGAAATGTCTGCAAGTTGATTAAAAAAATCTAAGGTTTGAGTGGCATTGTTGGCGCTAGGACGTATATTCAGGCTGGCTTTAATCAATAACTCAAAATAGAAATTACCACTATCGCCAATGCTTTGCTGTCCCGCCATTGCGGTCATATGTGTCAGCTGTGTTGCCTGAAAGACTGCAGCCAATGCTAGAGCACGGTTCTGTCTAACATTCAACGCTTGAGTGTGCTGAAAGGGTAACTCGACCATGCTTCGCTTCCAATTTCCTTAAATAAAATCTGGTTCAGGTGCATTGGTATGATGAATGACACCACCACCTAAGCAGACCTCTCCGGAATATAACACCACACTTTGTCCTGGAGTCACAGCTCTCTGTGGCTCGTCAAACTCAACACGAATTCCATTTTCAGTCTGTTCATCGCGATAGATTGTACACGCTTGATCGGGCTGACGATAACGAGTTTTCGCTGTGCAGCGGAATCCAGCCGATGGAATGTCTTGTTCGCCTGCTACCCAATCAATTGACTCGCTCCAAAGTTGTGTACTTTGCATCAATGGATGTTCATGTCCTTGACCAATCACCAGTCGGTTATTGACAATATCTTTATGTAATACGAACCATGCACCTTCTTGTACACCTTTCATACCACCAATACCAATACCACCGCGTTGACCCAGCGTATAGTACATCAAGCCATGATGTTCACCAACTTCTTTACCAGATTCCAAAACAATTTTTCCAGCTTGTGCAGGTAAGTATTGTTTAAGGAAATCGGTAAAGCGACGTTCACCAATAAAACAAATACCAGTTGAGTCTTTTTTCTTCGCTGTTGCTAAATCAAGTTGTTCTGCAATACGACGAACTTCTGGCTTTTCAATTTCCCCCACAGGGAACAGGGTTTTGTTAATTTCACGACCATGTACCGCATGTAGAAAATAGGTTTGGTCTTTATTATTATCAACACCACGGAGCAATGGGGCATAAGTCTCGCCACGCGAGTTTTGTGTGCTCGCACCACGACGTGCATAGTGACCTGTGGCAATAAAGTCTGCACCCAAGGTCATCGCGTGATCGAGGAAGGCGCGGAATTTAATTTCTTTATTACACAGAATATCTGGGTTTGGGGTACGACCTGCAGCATATTCAGCCAAGAAGTGCTCAAATACACGATCCCAATATTCCATTGCAAAGTTGGCAGTGTGTAGCTTGATGCCAATTTTATCCGCAACGGCTTGTGCATCTGCCAAGTCTTCCAGTGCTGTGCAATATTCCGTACCATCATCTTCTTCCCAGTTTTTCATGAAAAGACCTTCAACTTGATATCCTTGTTGAAGTAATAATGCGGCAGAAACAGAGGAGTCTACACCACCAGACATACCGACGATGACACGTTGTTGCATCTAATTAAGCGTCCAAATGAGAAGTTAATGAGGGAGAAAAAGGGTGCTCATATATAAGCGATAAGGGATATTTTTTGCCAGCAAGGGCATCTTCAACAGCTTTTAAAACCAGTGGGCTACGCGCACGTGCTGTTTCTTGTAGCTCATCCAAGTTCATCCATACTGCACCAACAATACCTGTATCCAGCTGCGCATTTTCTTCAACTGCCGTCACATGTGCCAAGAAGCAAAAACGGTAATAAGTGCGGTCAGGAAACATCGGTGGGGTATAGGTATAGATACCGAGCAAATGATCAATTTCAACGTGATGACCTGTTTCTTCTAAGGTCTCACGGATGGCTGCTTGAATGATTGTCTCATCGCATTCTACATGTCCCGCAGGTTGATTAAACACGGTATGTACAAAGCCTTCGCTGTGTTCTTCAACAAACAGAAAACGTCCGTCTTTTTCGACAACAGTGGCGACAGTGACATGAGGTGTCCAAGCGGTCATAGAAAGCACCATGGTTTTAAAAAACGTATTCTACAAAATTTGAGAGTTTTTGGCTATGGTCAGATTTCTAGACAAAATAATTGCCTTATATATCTTTATAATCTTCAAGATTTGATATTTTCCATTTACCACCCTTAACGTCTCTTTCTGCTGCTTGATTGTAGTCCAGATCGAATACCTCATTCAGAGTTGGATCTCTTAATACCATTTGTTCCAAAGCAACGAGACGAATATCATCGGGTTCTTGATCACCAGTTAAAAACTGCCAATCTCCATCGGTTTCATGAACAACACGTAAGATTGCTTGATTATGCTCTAACCATTGCCGAGTGGTAAAAATACCAAGGTTTTTCGCCTCTCTGAACTTAAAATCAGCATTTCGGTCTAAGAGTGGTTGATCATAAATGAGTTTTTCCTCAAATCCATCTTCCCAAGGCAATTTATTATTACGATCTGCCCAAACTAATTGCAAGGCGGAAAAATTGTCGTGTTGATAGTAATTTAAAGCAGCACCAAAATAATCTTCAATATTTTTAACATCTACATGCAAAAATTGAGCACGAGTTTCTTTAAAAATTTGATCGCCATACTCTTGATTGAGAGCAATTGTTTCTCCATTTTTGATCAGATTGGCGACATCATTGATGATGGTATGTGCCAAGTCCGTTGGTAACCCAAAGCATATAATTTCAGGATGCTGATAGCTTTCATATAAACCGATACTATAACTAAAAGAAGGTAAATAGTCTGTTGCATTAATTCCTATAATTTGCAGTCCGTGCTTTTCAATATTGAGCTTAGTTGTATTAATGAGTGCATCCTGAGTAGGGCAATCATGTGGATGATCAGTGTTCATTAGATATCTCTAAAAGTTTATTATTTTTTTATGCATAAAGGATTGAAAAATAATAACGAAGCTAGGCTTCGCTATTCTTATAATTATCCTTTACTTTCACATAGTGACGTGCCGAGTAAGGTAGAAACTCCATTTCTTTTTCAGTCAGTGCACGAACTTGCTGTACTGGGCTGCCGACATAGAGATAACCGCTTTTTAAAACCTTACGTGGTGGAACAAGACTACCTGCGCCAATCATCACATCATCTTCAATGATCACGTCATCTAAAACAACGGTATTGATCCCGATCAAGACGCGATTTCCAATGGTACAACCATGCAAAGTCACATGATGCCCAACGGTCACATCTTCACCAATGAGCAGTGGAGAGCCATTCGGTTTAGATTGATTCTTATGACTGACATGCAACATACAGTGATCTTGTACATTACTATTTTTGCCAATCTGAATTGAATTTACATCACCGCGAATGACAGCAAAAGGCCAAACTGAAACATTCTCTGCTAATTTGACATCACCAACTACAACTGACATTTCATCCACGTAGCAGCTTGAATCAACATCAGGTTTCTGGTCTAAATAGGGGCGAATGTTCTTTGGCATAGTGGTTTTCGATTGGAAAATTTAGAGTAATTATAAAATAAAAAAGCATTCATACCCAAGAGCATGAATGCTTAATCAACTGATGTCTAAAAATTAGAATAAGTTGCTAAAGAACATTTTGATATGATCAATCATACGAGCAAAGAAACCAGCTTCTTCAACAGGTTTTAAAGCAACTAGTGGTTTTTCAGCGATCACTTTACCGTCAAGACTTGCCACTAATTTACCAACCACTTGACCTTTTGCTAAAGGTGCATTGAGTTTCGGTTGAACCACAAGCTGAGTTTTGATTTTGTCTGCTTGACCTTTAGGCATGGTGACATTGAAGTTTTCAGCTAAACCGATTTGAACTTCATCTTGTTTACCAAACCATACTTTTGCTTTAGCAAGAACTTGATTAGCAGGTTGCACGTTTGCAGTTTCAAAGTTTGCAAAGCCCCAAGCCAATAATGTACGTGTTTGATTGGCACGTTCATTCATACTTGGTGTGCCGAAGATCACCGAGATCAAACGCATTGGTCCACGTTTACTTGATGTAGTCAGACAGAAACCAGCTTCGTCAGTATGGCCCGTTTTTAAGCCATCTACGCTTGGATCAGTATAAAGTAGGGCATTACGGTTACCTTGCTTAATGCCGTTAAAAGAAAACTCTTTTTCTGAATAAATTGGATAGTATTTAGAACTATCTTTAATAATATGCTGTGCCAGTACGGCCATATCTTTTGCAGTTGAGTAATGACCTTCAGCTGGCATCCCTGTTGAGTTAATGAAATGTGTATTCACCATACCAACACGTTTTGCTTCTTGGTTCATCATGTGGGCGAAGGTACCTTCATTGCCCGCGATATGCTCAGCCATTGCTTTAGAAGCATCATTACCTGATTGGATAATAATACCACGTAACATTTCTAAAACTGTTGCTGTGCCATTTAATGGAACATACATACATGATTCAGAACTGCTACCACGACACCACGCAGATTCGTTCATGCGTACTTGTTCGTTTTCAGTCAATTCACCCTTTAATAGTTTCTGCTCAATGATGTAGCTTGTCATCATTTTTGTCATTGAGGCAGGTGCAAGTTTTTCATTTTCGTTTTTAGCAGCGAGAATCTGTCCAGTCTCGTAATCCATCAATACATAGGATTTATTATTTAATTCTGGTGGAGCTGATAGGACAGTTGCTGCATATGAAAAGCTTGGCAAAAGGAGTAATGCAGCAAGAGCGCTTTTTTGAGTCATTCTAGGTGGTTCCAATATCTTGTATGAAGCAGACGAGCCTAGCATTTTAGGATAAAGCAAAGCCGACTTCTACGGGGGAAATCGGCTTTTTCATACAGTATTGTAACCTGAAGCTTAATTGATCGGATTATTTTGAATAATAATTACGAACATCATCGCAAATCTGACGGTTATCATCATCAGAAGCTGCTTTTGCATCAGCGCGTGCTTCTTTTAATGCTTCTTGAAAGTCTTTGCCTTTGACGCGTTTATTGAGGCTTTCAACGGCATTAGATTCATTATTTAAATATGCTTTAACGAGGTTGTCATAGGCTTTATTAAATTTTAAATCCTTGCCAATTAAACTTGGGCAAATTTCAGAAAGAACATAGATTGCAGCAAGTTCTTGTTTAGTTACGCTATCTGAAGTTGGGGTCACCTCAATCTTTTCTGCTTCCGTAGATTTTTTATCTGCCGCAAATGCTGTAGGAGCTAAAGCGCTAGAAGCAATGAGAAATGATAAACCTAGTGTTTTAAAAACATTTTTCTGCATAATAAATCAAACTCAGAACAAGACTTAAAGAATTTGAATAACTTATAGCATAAAAGCATGTTAAAAAATGTATGTTTGCTGTAGGAACAGTGGAGAAAGTGTGGCTTTAAATTTTCAGAATATGAAACACCACAGTGCTTTAATGAAATTATGCCTCACTTGAATGTGGTCTTGTAGCTAAAAGATTTAAAATAGATCAATCTAATTTTAGTATTACGATAAGAATAGATGAAGCTGCAAGAGCAGTATTCTGAATGAGCAGCATAAATAACAATGCGAGAAAACATAAAATATCTATAAGCGCAGAAGCAATAACCCGTAATTTCTCAGAAGCTGCTGAAGATTTGAACGTAGCAGGTGTGGTTCGTTGTGATGCAATTGAGCCTTTATCAGAAGGATTTTGGGGGATTCGTAGTCCAGCCAATATCATCCATATGGTGCGTGAGCTCGATGCTTGGTAGCTATGCTTTGAAAGGCGTTTTATGGGTAGGTTTAAGTAGGATGTGGTTTTAAACGACTTGATATTTAAAACCACATTGGATTTTACCAGTGATTAACCTTCAAAGTTAAGGACTTCATCACATACTGATTTTTGTTCAGCTTTATCCACTTCTGATGCTGCTTCACGTGCATCTTTTAGCAAAGATTTAAATTCAGCATCTTTCTGTAAGCTGTCTAAAGAAGCAGATTTGTCAGAATAATTACTTAAATATGAACCGATCATTTTTTTGATGTTTTGGTCAAATTTAGCATTTTTACCAATCAAGTTAGGACACATTTCGACAAGCACTTGTGCATTGGCGATATCATCTTTAATCAATGCATCTGCTTCTTTTACAGAAACCGCTTCATCAGCAAAAACATTGGGTGCTGCTAAAAGTGTGAAACTCACCCCAAAAATTCGAATGAAATTAGATAAATGTCTCATGGTTGTATAAATTTCTAATACGATGAAGTCATAAATATATATAATTTAAGGAATAATTCAAATGGAAAAACTGTTGAGTAATCTCGCTTTATTGACATGGTCACTGATGCTTAGAGTATAAATTATGTGCGACTCGCCCCTGATTTTTTGATCTATATAGAATGAATTCTGTGTTTTGTACTCACTCGGTTAAGGTTAAACTTGACAGGTGTGTCACCACTGCCTAAGTTTCATGCCTTAATTTGAAGTATTTTAGCCTTTATTTAATAGATGCTATGGCCGAAAATACCTACAGTCCTAATAGAGAATAGATTCTAGTGAATATTTTGATCGCAAATGATGATGGTGTATTTGCACCTGGACTACAAGCTTTAGCGCAAGCGTTAAGACCTTTAGGTCGAGTGGTTGTAGTGGCGCCAGAAAGTGAGCGAAGTGGTTATTCGAGTGCTTTGACACTTGATCGCCCTTTGCGTCCTATACAAATTTCTGAAGATGTCTGGGCAGTCAATGGAACGCCTGCGGACTGCGTCTATTTATCTATGAATGGGCTATTTGATTTCGAATTTGATTTAGTGGTCAGCGGTATCAATAGTGGTGCAAATCTTGGTGATGACGTTTTATATTCAGGTACAGTGGGCGCAGCTTTTGAAGGGCGCTTGATGAAGCATCCTGCGATTGCAGTTTCTTTAGCTGGATCAAACGTACGTGCTTATGAACACCCACAGCATTATGCAGTGGCAGCGCAATGGGTGCATGATTTTATCGCGAAAGGACTTCCTGTTTTGCCGCCTCGTCATATCTTTAATATCAACATTCCAGATGTCGAACAGATTAAAGGGGCGCAGGTGACCTACCAAGGACGCCGTGCACAATCGAAGCCAATTAGTAGCCATGTTGATCCGCGAGGTCGTCAAGTCTACTGGATAGGGTTGGCGGGTGAGGCAATTACAGAACCGCAGGCAATGTCGAGTGAGATTCAATCTGACTTCTTTGCTGTTTCGAATGGTTATGTCAGCATTACACCAATCCAGATGGATGCAACCAATTATGCCGTGCTTGAAAATTTACATGCTCATGTAAATGGTTAGCCGTATGAATGTTATAACTTTGTGAATATAGAAAGTGAGAACTCGTTTTTTCTCACTTTTTTGGTACTCTTAGGCGCAAATGTAATAATGAATTAAGGTTTTTTTCGATGAGGGCGAAGATGCACTTAAACCATGTCTCAGTTTTTCTATCACAGAAAATGATTAAAACAATCGTTTTGTCTATGGCGGTTGCAACAGTGGCAGTTATGACGGGTTGTGCATCTAAACCGCAAGTCAATGGTGGGACGCGTTATGTGCAAGCACCAAACTATTATACGGTTCGCTCTGGTGATACTTTAAGTGCGATTTCGAATCGTTACGGGTTAAATTACTTGGATGTTGCAGCGCTGAATGGTATTGCGGCACCTTATCGAATTTACGTCAATCAGTCTTTACGTCTAAAAGGTTCTGTAGCTCAGCGTACAACCTCTACTCAAGCAATGACACAAACTACACCAATTCAACGTCAAAGTATTAACCTGCCGACTCAGCAGCCTGTTGCCCCAAAAACACAACCTGTCGTGCCGAGACCTGTTGTTCCAGTTGTACCTGTGAATCCATCTACGACCTTGGCATCGAGTTTACGTTGGGTGAAACCATCGAATGGACCAATTATTCAAAGCTACAATATGGCGAGTAATGTAAAAGGAACACGTTATGGCGGTAATGAAGGGGATCCAATCTTCGCAGCAGCAAATGGGCAAGTAGTCTATGCGGCAGATGGTCTAAAAGAGTACGGTAACCTTGTTTTAGTCAAACATATCGATGGTTATATCACGGCTTATGCACATAACAGCAAAATGTTAGTGAAGAGTGGTGATACTGTGACTGCGGGACAAAAAATTGCAGAAATGGGTTCATCGGGTGCTTCACGTGTCATGATGGAGTTCCAAGTCCGCTTAGATGGAAAACCTGTGAATCCAGTCACAGTTTTACCAAATTAACCTTAAGATTATTAACAATATTTCAATTATTTATTAATAATCCCCTAGTGCGTAAATAGACTTCCTTGTATACTGAAATTAGATTGCTTTCATTAGAACAATAAGCATATTAATAAATTAAGGTAAGAGGGAAGTCTATGCTAGATCAATTGCGTGCAATGGGGGTCTTTGCCTGTGTTGTGGAAAAAAGCTCTTTTAGTGGAGCAGCAAGAGACTTAGGAATTACAACCAGTGCAGTCAGTCAACAAATCCGTTCTTTAGAACAAGAAATGGATGTCACATTACTCCATCGTTCAACTCGAAAACTCAGTCTCACTGAAGCAGGACAGGCATTCTTTTTAAGTTGCCAAGAAATGTTGGCTGCAGCTGAACGCGGCAAAATCCGCATCAATGAATTACGGGATGACCTTGTCGGGGATTTACGTATTGCTACTACACCAGAGTTGGGGGCATTACATGTTATTCCTGCACTTTCGCATTGGATGTCAGCGCACAAAGGCTTGGCAATCCATTTTGAGGCCGATCACCGTTATATTGATTTAATTGAAGAGCGTATTGATATTGCAATTCGTATGAGTCTGAAAGTTGATGATCATCAATTAGCAGCTGTACCTTTAGCTCGTGTCGATCAGGTGTTGGTGGCTTCGCCAAGCTATCTCAACCAAGCTCAGCCAATTACACGTCCAGAAGATTTACGTCACCATGAATTACTTCCAATCACGTTAATGCAAGGTTATCAGCATTTTGCATTTCGTCATGGCACCAGTGGCGAGGTCGTCAATGTGGATATGAAATCACGTTTAGGTACCAATAATGTCTTTGTCGCAAAATCACTATGCCAACAAGGGCATGGCGTAGCACGTATTTTATATATGGATATTCAAAAAGAATTGATTAATGGTTCTTTAGTTGAAGTGTTACCAGATTGGCAATTACCTGCGTATACCTTGCATGCTTTGACATCTAAGCGTGAACAATATCCAATGAAAGTGCATCGCTGTATTGATGCGCTGAAACAATATTTTGCTCAACTTCCTGGTGGGCGCTCCTTACAGGGCGTAGCCTAATTAAAAAGCCATGTTCCGAAGAACATGGCTTTTTTCGTTGCTCTATTTTCGCTTCTTTTTGCCAAGTGGCTTTAAGCTCTTCGCTTCAACCGCTGTTTCTTCAGCGGTTTTCGATGTAACTTCATCCTTTTTGGTCTTTTTACGTTTTTTCTTTTTCTTTGGCTCATCATCTTCAACTGCTTCACCGTCTTCAATTGCTTGCCAATATTCAAGTTGCTCCATCACCGCAGCATAGATTGAGTTTTTGCTATAGCGACCTTTTTTGTCGAGTGTTCCGACTGGACGCGCCATTAAAATTTCTAAGGCTTGATCAATGGTATCAATCGCATGAACATGGAATTGTCCTGCTTGTACAGCATCGCTTACATCCTGACGTAACATCAAGTGCTGCATATTTTGACGTGGGATGATGACACCTTGTTTGCCAGTTAAGCCCTGTAGTTTACAAGCGTCATAGAAGCCTTCAATTTTTGCATTGACACCACCAATCGGCTGTACTTGACCTAACTGGTTCATCGATCCTGTAATTGCCCAAGATTGGTCAATTGGGATTTGACAAATCGCTGAGATAAGCGCTGAAAGTTCTGCTACCGTGGCACTATCACCATCGACTTGACCATAACTTTGTTCAAACGCTAAAGCAGCAGAGAAGTGTAGAATTTGCTCACGACCAAAATGTGCTTTCAAGAAACTCGACATGAGCAATACGCCTTTAGCGTGCAGAGAACCACCAAGTTCTACGCTACGCTCAATATCAAGGATATCTCCACCACCTTGATAGACTGAAGCAGTAAGGCGAGATGGTAATCCAAATTCGACATCTGCATAGTGAATCACGGATAGGGCATTGATTTGACCAAGACGGTGTCCTGATGTCTCAATAAGCTGTGTTCCACGAGACAGATCCTGCCAATATAGTTCACGTAAATAGCCTAAGCGATATTGACGATGATGTAAGGCTTGATTGACATGTTGGTCTGTGACGATCTTATCATCCGCTTTAAATGCATGATGATGCGCCTCGCGAATTAAATCACCTAATGTCGAGGCATGTAATGATAGCGAACTTTGATCTTCCGCTTGGCGACTTGAATCAGTAAGTAAAGCCGCGAGCGCAGAGCGATCAAATGGAAGAAGTTTATCTGCTTGCACATAATCTGCAATCAACTGCATATACGCTTGTTCATTACTGTCATTACGTTGTAATGTGTCGGTAAAGTCTGCACGGATTTTAAAGACACTGCCTAACTCTGGCTCAAGCTCTAAAATTTCATAATAAATTTCAGGTTCAGCCAATAAAATGACTTTAATATCAAGCGGAACAGAAGCAGGCTCAATAGAAATACTTCCTGTTAAGGTTAGCATGTGTTCTAGAGATGAGAGCTTAAGTTGTCCTGATTTTAAGGCACGTTTTAAACCTTGCCATGCATATGGCTGCTCAAGTAACTGTTCAGCCTCAAGCATGAGAAAGCCACCATTGGCTTGATGTAATGACCCTGGGCGAATCAAGGTGAAATCGGTGGTAATCGTACCATTATGCGTTAACTGCTCAACGTGACCCAATAAGTTATAGTGAGTTGGAAAGTCCTCAAAAATAACTGGCGCACCGCTATTAGGTTTATTGGCAACAATTACATTGGCCTGATAGCGTGAAGGAACACGGTTAAATAAGGCAGGGGTAAAGTCATCTTCTTCTTGCTCTAAAATCAACTCAACATTATCAATAATGTCTTCGGCATAATGTTTTAGGAACAAATCTAAGCCTTTTACCTCTTTATTCTTATTTAGGATTGACTCAATGCGTGGCATAACGACTTGAGTGGCAATATCTCGATTGAGGTTCGAAACTTGGTCGCGTGCATCATCTTCTAAATCACCTAAGTGTAAACCTAGGCGCTCTAGCTTTTTCTCCATATAGCGAATATTGGAATTAATTTCTGTACGCTCTTTGGTTGGGAGTGCATTGAGTTCATTTTGTGTTAATTCATGATATTCATCATTGCGCAATTGCATTGCTATAAAGACATGTTTGTCATTGCGAGAAACTAATTTTAAATCAAGTTCTTCACCTTCTTTGGTAAGTTCAACCAAAGCTTGCTGCTGTACATCTCCTGTATCTTGGCGAATACGTTCGATACGGTTGTGATAGCTTTCTGCACTAAAACGGCGTTCTAACTGTTTTAAAATGATTTGCCATGCTTGTTGCAATGCGTTTTGGAATTTGGTGCCTTGGCCCGCAGGAAAGTGCAGCGCGATTGGCTGTCTTGGATTTTTGAAATTATTAACATAGACCCAATCGTGAGGCGTTGGCATGGTTTTGGCGTGTTGCTGTAGCAAACGCTTGATCATTGTACGTTTACCCAGCCCAGCCGTACCAACAGCAAAAATATTATAGCCTGAGTAAGGGAGTGAAATACCTGCTTCAACAGAGGCACGTGCACGGTCTTGCCCTAAAAAATTATTGAGCGGTTTGATGCGTTTGGTCGAACTTGGTATTTCAGCTAAGTCTGGAATATGAGTGAGTTGGTCTGCACGTAGTGCGGTTTTAATCAGTGTTGCTTGTATGTCCGTCTGTTCAAATGCGCTTGGTAAAGAGTTTATATTTGCGGTGATAGTGTTTGTTGGTGTTAATGATAAAGTTGTTGCAGTCATTTGATCGAGTTTTTGGGTCACTGTTGCTATCCAACAAATAAACTAAAGTTGAGTAATTAAAGGTATACAGTTTTAGCCCTAAAGATCAAGCGAACTTGTGTTTTTTATCGACAAAACAAAAGAATGATTGCATAAAGCAACTTGCAAGCAAGGGCAAGAAACGATTGAATAAGCACATTCACGCATGTTCATGGAAAATAATAACCAATGACAACTCAAGCCTCTGGTTGGGCTTCGGCATTTAAAGCATTTTTAGATCGCCGTGCTCTGATTATGTTATTTCTTGGTTTCTCTGCGGGGATTCCAATTTTATTGATTTTTTCTAGCTTATCGTTATGGCTAGGCGAGGCTGGTATTGATAAAAGTGCGGTCACTTTTTTTAGTTGGGCCGCGTTAGGTTATTCCTTTAAATTCGTTTGGGCACCGTTAATTGATGAATTACCTGTGCCTTTTTTAACCAAAAGCTTAGGTCGTCGCCGTGCTTGGTTGCTGATTGCACAATGTTTAATTATCTGTGCAATTTGTATCATGGCTTTTTCAGATCCAGCGCTTGGACAAAGCTATTTAATCCAAATGGCCTTTGGTGCAGTTTTACTGGGCTTCTCAGCTGCAACACAAGATATTGTGATCGATGCCTATCGTATTGAGTTGGCTGAAACTGAAATGCAAACAGTATTGGCTTCAACATACAATGCGGGCTACCGCATCGGGATGATTGTTGCAGGTGCGGGTGCATTATTCTTAGCGGCCTATTTAGGCACAGCTAAAGGCAACTACATTTATGAAGCTTGGAAATATACTTATTTAAGCATGGCCGCAGTGATGGTGGTGGGTATTATTACCACTTTATGTGTTCGTGAACCGCAAGTGAATCGCGTTTATAAACATTATAAAACCACGGATTACTACCGTTTGGTATTTGTATTCTTTATCGCGGTCGCAACTTTTGTGGTGAGCTATATCTATTCGGGTAATGTGACAGAAGCCATTGCCAAGGCAGCAGCAATTAAAGACACAGCTGCATTATTTGGTTTAGAAGCGCTGCGCTTTTTAACTGCAACTGCATCTGCCTTATTGATCGGTTTTGCGCTGGTTAAAATAGGTGTGGTGAATCAGCAAATGGCGAAAGAAACATGGGTCGCACCGATTCTAGATTTCTTTAAACGCTATGGGGTGAAACTGGCTCTCGTTTTATTGCTGTTAATTGGCTTCTTCCGTATCTCTGACATTATTGCAGGGGTAATTTCAAATGTGTTTTATCAAGATCTAAATTTTAGTAAAGAGCAGATTGCTGAAGCAGTCAAAATTTATGGTGTTTTATTCAGTTTGATTGGTGGCTTCTTAGGTGGTCTATTGGCACAACGCATGAACATTATGAAACTTATGTTCGTGGGTGCAGTATTAGCAAGCTCAACCAATTTGATCTTTATTGGGTTGGTGAAGTCTGGCAAACCATTGGATCAAGTTGAAGTCCAAGTGGGTGCTCAGCATTATCAGGTTCAAACTGATGAGGTGGGATATTGGAAGTTACAAGTCCCAAATGAAGCCTTAGCCAAAGCACACACAATTCAGGTGAGTACCCAGTATCAAAACCAAGCTGACACTAGGGTTCAATTAGAAGTTCCTTATTTGGTAGGCATTCAGCAAGCTCAGATTCAATTGCTACCAATGAGTGGTAATGATCAACTCACACCGAAAGAGCTAAAACAAAGTCTGGTAATCAAAGGTCAATTAGCGGGGGTAAAAGCTGAAGAGTTGAATGCAGAACGCCCAGTTGTTTTAACCTTAGACGGACAGGAGTTTGTGGCGAAAGTTGATCAAAATGGCTTATTCACGGGTGTGATAGATGGCAAAATTTTGCAGGCATCACCGACCAAGACCATTACGGCTTTGGCCAATTTAAACAGCAATACGGGCAGTGAATTGTTGGCAACCCGACAATATCGTGTCGATACTGCATCTCATGCTGAGACAGATTTAAATGTGGATATTCAACCGATTGCTGTGGTTGACCCAGCTCAACAAGGTACAGTTGAATTGTCTGGTAAAGTGATTAAAAGTTATAGTTCGTTATGGTTATATTTGGCCATTATTGTAGACAATTTGGCTTCTGGTTTAGCTGGTGCGGCATTTATTGCCTTCTTATCAAGTTTAACCAGCGTATCATTTACCGCAGTTCAATATGCGATTTTCAGTTCATTGATGACTTTAACGCCAAAATTATTGGGTGGTTATTCAGGAACAATTGTCAGCAATATCGGTTATCCAAATT
This sequence comes from Acinetobacter sp. C26M, assembly GCF_023702675.1. NCBI lineage: Bacteria > Pseudomonadati > Pseudomonadota > Gammaproteobacteria > Moraxellales > Moraxellaceae > Acinetobacter > Acinetobacter sp. C26M. The sequence continues at coordinate 2,596,015 of NZ_CP098478.1, read as the reverse complement.
TCTTTTTAATGACGACTTTAATTGGTATCCCAATTTTAGTTTTAGTGGTATGGGTCGCGAAACTGTTACGCGATCATGAAAACCAAACAACTCAACAGACAGGTGAATAACTATGCGCATGTTACATACGATGCTACGAGTAGGTAATTTAGAACAATCTTTGAAGTTCTACACTGAGGTACTTGGTATGAAATTGCTACGCCAACGTGATTATGAAGAAGGGCGTTTTACTTTGGCTTTTGTTGGCTACGGTGATGAAGAAAACAACACCGTGCTTGAGCTTACCCATAACTGGGATACAGCTAGCTATGATTTAGGTAATGCCTATGGTCATATCGCAATTGGTGTTGACGATGCCTATAAAGCATGTGAAGAAATCAAAGCACGTGGTGGAAAAGTAGTACGTGAAGCTGGTCCAATGAAGGGTGGTGTAACGGTAATTGCTTTTGTTGAAGATCCAGATGGTTATAAAGTTGAGTTGATTCAACAAGATCAACACGCACGTAATAACTAATCTTTGGTCTAGTTAGTCCAAGATTTCTAAGCTAAAGCCCTAGCTTTATTTATAGAGCCCAGTATGATGATGCGATCAAATGATCAACAACATCATATTGGGCTTTATAATTTAAGTGAGTAGATAGGGATAAGTTATGTTGAAGCAACTGGCAGTGGACCGCTTTACAATATTATTAATTGCAATGGTGTTACTGGCGACTTTTTTACCAGTCTCAGGTCAGATTGCACATTATTTTAATATTCTAACCACGGTCGCAATTGCAGTACTGTTCTTTTTGCATGGGGCTAAGTTATCACGTGAAGCTGTCGTTGAAGGCATGCTGCATTGGAAAATGCATGCTCTGGTATTTGCTTTTACTTTTGTGATTTTCCCTGCGATTGGATTGCTGGCTAAACCTGTATTGGAACCATTACTCGGACAGCAGTTGTATTGGGGTTTTCTGTTTATGTGCTTCTTGCCATCGACAGTGCAATCTTCAATTGCATTTACTTCGATGGCAAAGGGCAATGTTGCTGCTGCTGTGTGTAGCGCATCTTTCTCCAATATTATCGGGATGTTTATTACTCCGATTTTGGTGAGCTATTTTATTTTAGGACAAAGTCAACATGGTTTTGATCCGACCACATCGATTATTCAAATCACCTTGTTACTACTGGTACCTTTTATTTTAGGACAATTATTACGTCCTTATGTTTTCCCTTATATGGTCAAAGTACCAAGTATCGTTAAAGCTTTCGATCAGGGATCGATCTTAATGGTGGTCTATGGTGCATTTAGTGGTGCTGTGGTGGCAGGTTTATGGCATCAGGTCAGTGGATTAACTTTGCTGTATTTAGTGCTTGCATGTTCAGTTTTATTGACCATTGTGATGTTGCTTGCTTTGTATATCCCTAAGTGGTTGGGTTTTAATCATGCTGATCAAGTGACGATTTTCTTTTGTAGCTCAAAGAAAACTCTTGCGAGCGGGGTACCGATGGCACAAATTCTCTTTATTGGACAGCCTTTGGGCATGATCGTACTGCCGATTATGATTTTTCATCAAATTCAGTTAATGGTCTGCGGCATGATTGCGAATCGTTGGTCAAAATCAAATCAGGAATAGTTCGCAAAATTTAATTTTTTGGCGTATAATCTTCCGCACTTGTTGGCTTTGCTCTGACCGTTGGAGTCTCGGTGAGTCAAAAGAAATGGTCTGTTGTGGTGTTGATCTGCAAGTGTGAAAACACTTTGCTTTCCTCAAATTGAGAGTGATCAATTGCGATAACAGCTTAAGCCTTTCTTACTAAATAGGAGCATCGACCATGCGCGCCGATATTCACCCTAAATACGAAAACTTAGTTGCTACTTGTTCATGTGGTAACGTAATCGAAACTCGTTCTGCTCTTGGTAAAGAAACTATTTACCTTGACGTATGTTCAGCTTGCCACCCATTCTATACTGGTAAACAAAAGAATGTGGATACAGGCGGCCGTATCGACAAATTTAAACAACGTTTCTCTGGTATGTCACGTTCTGTTAAACGTTAATATCAAGAAAGAAAAAAACGGGCTATATGCCCGTTTTTTTGTGCCTACACTTTTATCTAAGAGGTATGTAGGCTGCGATGTACAAGACCTTATTGGTCCTGTACATCGGTTAAACGATCGAGTTTTTTCTGGAAATAGTTACCTTGTAAGAAGCGGGCTTCAACATTCCATGCATTTGCAAACAAGTTCATGTCATTTAGTTCCATCAAGAAGATTTCTACAGGCTTTTGACCAATAAAATGCAGGATTTTTTCTTGTAAGTTTGCCATATCTTTTTCAGAGGCAAGCATTTTGGTTAATTTGCCGTGAAGACTCAAATATTGAGCATCAATCTGTTGCAACATAGAGTCACTATAGAGTGAATCACCGAAACCACGAATTGAAACTTCTGCACCATGTTGGCGGAGTAAGGCAATCTGTGGTTGTGCTTGCGACAGATTTTGTTGTAGTGCTTGTTCAGAGAATTGCAATATTAATGGGTGTGCTTGTTTGCTACCAATAATGGTGAGTAATTTAGCAACCAGTTCTGGTAGTTTTTTATCGTTCAATAAGACGTGATGGTTCAAATTAACAATCAGTTTGGCTTTTGGATATTGCGTGATGAAGTTATGTAATTGCTTGCAGGCTTCTACCAAAATCCAGCGATCAAGTTGAACAGAGAGCTCGACATCATCTTTAAGATCAGCAAAATCACTTAAATCTTGCCATTGATTGTTGTGGATGAATCCACCAGAAACCTCATAAGTATGTGTATGTTGATCCTGTTTATCATAGAGTTGCTGATATTTAAGATGAATATCACCAGTATCCAGTTTTTGTTTAAGCTCTTGCAGTAGGCTTAACTGAACTTTTGTTGGAATATGTTCAGTTGTTAAACCAATATCGGTATCAATTTTTGGGCTGTTGAATACTGGTAAAGCTGCAGTGAATGCTTTACTCAAAACTTGCTCAAAAACCGCTTCGTCTGGAATGGCTTTTGCAAGTTCGCAATAACCCAATTTAAGATGCAAAGGGAAGGTGTGCTGAGCTGTTGTTAAAAGTTGTGGTTTCTGTAAGCTGTTTAAACCGATCAATAGTGAATTTAAAACACTGTTTGACTCAGCTTGGAATAAAGCGACATATAGGGTGCTGTCAATTGAATAGACAGGCACATTCACTTGTTCTTTGATGAAGTTCTGAATGTTGGCAAAATACGCTTTTGTAGTCTGCCAATCAGTTTGGAAAACTTCATTTGGGCAACTACTTAAACTAAACAGCACAACCGCATTGGCATTGGCTGGATGATTGGTGAGTTGTCGATTAATCTGTTGTACGGTGCTGTTTAGGCTTGAAGCTTTTTCGGTTGTAGTAATCGCTGTTGCTGTTGTTATGGTTGCCGGTGTTGATGTTCCACATTCAATATTCAGTTGGATTTCATCTTCATTACCTGAAGGTAAAAACTCAATATGTAATGGGTTATTCTTCACGGTTGGATTTTGCGTACGAAGCTCAAACCGTCCTTGTTCGAATTGACCTTGAGAAATCTTTTTAAAACGCAGTTTAAACTGACTTAAGTCTTCAGGTTGCAAAACATCAAGAATGGGTAAACCAACTAACTCATCTTCACTACTAAAACCAAAGAGATTGGCATATTCAGTATTCACACTCAGATGAATACCTTCTTGTAAAATAGCAACCGCTTTATGGGTTTCTGCAACGAGTGACTGTGCTTGAGACTGCGCTGCTTCTAATTCATTCAAAAGGCGATGTTCAGCTTGTACCAAACGACTATAAGATAGTGCTCGGATCATGCTGATATAGAATGTTTCAGGAACTTTAAGATTCAATACATCATAAATGCCTTTATGAATATAGGTCTGATATTGATCTTTGTTATAGTCATCAGGTTCTAAGAATAATACAGGCAAGCTTGGTTGTGATGAAGCCTGAATTAAAGAAAGAGTTTGTTCTATTTTTAGATCATAAGCGCGACCAAAAACGACGATATCCCATGGCAGATTCAGCTGCTTTTCAAATGTTTTAAGGTCATCTAATAAAGTGGCGTGAATTTGATGATCTTGTGCCTTAAAGATCGCGGCAATTTGATTATAACGAAGTTGATTGTCGTCAATAATTAGTAAACGGGTTTCTGTCCGTTTGAGTTTCTTAGACAGTAAAGAATTTCTCACTTCAATGCTTCCCATAAATCTTGATCAATTGTGTCCATATTTTTTTGTGCCATATATTTTTGAAGAACAGGATGTTCCTCATCATTTAGCAGTTCAAATTCAAATTGAACAAAACTCTGGGTAATTAATTGTGCGTTTAATAAATACACTTTGACTTCCTCTTTCCCCAATCTTAAATGAACAGCTTGGTGTTCTCTAAAAATTTGTGAACCTGGTAAAATTAACGTTGTTTTTGTTTCATCCAAATTTTGGTTTTTTAATAAAAGTGTTGGATGATAGTTGCTTACATGTCGGTCAGCCTGTATGCGAACAGCACAAGGGAAAATCTCTTGTGCTAATACTTCTAAGCCGAGCTCCAGACTTTTCTCGCTCGATTGTTTGAGCCAACGAATTACACCTCCACGCCAATGCCCATGTGATGTTTCTTTGACTAAAATATATTCGCCAGTTCTCAAGTTTTTGGGTGCTTCTCCAGACCACTTAATACGATAGCCGTTCACACTGATATCTAAAATATCAGCTTGATAAACTGCTTTGCTTTCACGGCTTAACCGCTGAATTGCCGATTCTTGGTTGTCGGAAGCACTCTTTTTGTCCCAGGCAGACATAAACTTTGATTCGTTTTGCAGACCATAACTATGGTCGAGCAATAAAGTCTCTGCGAAATTCTTAGCTTTTGATAGATAAAAATGGGCAGTCAGTAAACCAAAGCAAATATGCAACTGAGCTGAGTATTCATAACGCTCATGACGACGTTCAGCAGTTGTCCCTAAAATGGTCTGCACATGAAATTTCAGTGCTGGCGTTAAATATATTTTTTCGTTCTTAGAAATGTATTCAGCATTTTTATGCAACGTTGCCGTAACATGATCAAGTAGGCTATGTGTACTGATAAAAATATTTGGGTTAAAGCCAGAGCTTTGTTTCTTATTATAAATCGGTGGATGATCTTTAGTGGTATCGACTACGTACTTAGTTAAATCAGTTTCTTTCGATAAAATTTGAACCATTTTGGCCCAATCAAAACTACACTGGAATAAAGCTTGAATTTCAGATTGACGGATTTGATTGGTATTAAAAATATCCATCAAAATCAATTGTGCGTAAGCTTGGGTAATATTGCTGATAGAACTTGGTTTGCCTTGAGTCTGATCCAAGTTGTTATGCTGATATTTATGCATGACTGCTGCATCATAGAGTTGATGAGCAATTAACCATTGTCCAGCAACGGGTTCGCTATACAGCATGTGTTGTTGATACAGTAATTGAGTCAGTTGTTGTAATGACTGGAATGTCGCTAAGGTTCTGGCAGTTTGCAGATTCTTTTTTTGATTAAGTGCGAAAATTGAAAACTTCTGTTGATCAAGTTGGTCATTACTACGGCGTACGATATTGATATAGATTGCCGCAAAGTAACAACGTAATAACATTGCGAGTTCAATAATATGTTCATTCCGATCTGAGCTAATCACACCTTGATTGAAAAAGTTTTTCTCTAAACTACCTAAAACGTTTTCAATCGTCGGATGTAATACTTGAACTAAATCAAATCTTAAAGTTTCAGAGCACTCTAATTCACTCAATTCTAATAGGGCAGCAAACAATGCTTTAGAAGTATCACCCAACTGCATAATTGATAGGTTTGAGATCCATTCATTCAAACTTTTTGAATTGGTATCACAAAAACTCAGTTTGTCTCTTGTTAAGACCGTTGGAATTTGGAAAATATCCGAAAAAGCATTATTCATCATTGTGTTATCAATCTCAGAACGTTTGAATCCCAAAAAGCGGTGTTTTATTTTTTTCGCCCGCAATTTCCCTAACGAGTTTTGGGACGAGGTATCCTGGCAAACTCGCTAATACATCACTGTATATTTGATCTATCTCTGAAGATCTTATATCAAAATGCTGAGCACCTTTGACTTTATCTAAAACATGAAGGTAATAGGGCATTACTCTTGCTTCAAATAAACGGCTACTCAATTCATTTAAAGTTTCTGCAGAATCGTTCACACCTTTGAGTAAAACTGCCTGATTGAGGACGGTTATATGGTGGAGCGATAACTGTAGCAACTTCGAGCAGGTGAAATCATCGAGTTCAGCTGCGTGGTTTGAGTGTACCACTACTACAATGCGTAGCCTACTGTTTTTTAATATAGAAATCAGCTCATCGTCAATCCGGTTGGGGATTACAATCGGAACACGTGAATGAATTCTCAATATCTTAATCTGAGGGAGAGATGCTAGACGTTCTAGCCATAAAGAAATTTTTCGATTATTTAAAGTGAGTGGATCACCGCCACTTAAAATCACTTCATTGATTTGTGGGTTTTGCTCAATATACTGTTTTATATTGATCCAGTCGTCATTCTTCGGGAGATTCTCTTGATACGGAAAATGACGACGGAAACAATAGCGACAGTGAATCGCGCATGCACCCGTTAAGGTCAATAAAAACCGTGATTGATATTTATGTAATACACCTGCCATTTGATTAGCGGCTTCTTCACCTAAGGGGTCAGTGACAAATTCAGGATGTTCTTCCAATTCTAGGTGATGTGGTAGGACTTGGAGCAATAGCGGATCTAACGGATCACCAATGTTCATTTTTCCGACGAATGCACGTGGAACGCGCAATTTAAACTGTTCAGAAGCGAGGATTGCCCCTGATAATAGCTGATCGGTAGATAACTCAAGCAGATTTAACAGCTCTAAGGGATCAGTAATTAGGTCACTGAGTTGCGATTGCCAGTTTTGCTCTTGATGTAAATAGTTTATCATGCCATACGTTAAAAATAGTGTTAGTGTCACACCTGTGCGTGTAGTCTAGCATTAATAGATTTGAGTTTTAAGTTTGGAGTGCGCCTTTCATGGCCTATTATTCTACAAATGATTTTAAAGCAGGCCTTAAGGTTATGCTTGATGGCAACCCATGTTCAATCATGGAAAATGAATATGTAAAACCAGGTAAAGGTCAAGCGTTTAACCGTGTGAAACTACGTAACCTTCGCTCTGGTAAAGTATTAGAAAAAACATTTAAATCAGGTGACTCTTTAGAAGCAGCTGATATTGTAGAAGTTGAAATGGATTACCTCTACAACGATGGCGAAATGTGGAACTTCATGGATCCTGTATCTTTCGAGCAAATCGCTGCTGACAAAACAGCAATGGGCGATGCTGCGAAATGGTTAAAAGACGATTCTAATGAAAAATGTACGATCATGTTATTCAATGGCGTACCTTTGAACGTAAACCCACCAAACTTCGTTGTGTTGAAAATTATTGAAACTGATCCAGGCGTACGTGGTGATACTTCTGGTGGTGGCGGTAAACCAGCGAAGCTTGAAACAGGTGCTGTGGTACGTGTTCCATTATTCGTACAGCAAGAAGAAAGTGTTCGTGTAGACACGCGTACAGGTGACTACCTAGAGCGTGCATAATTGTAAATGAGTGGCTAAGCTACTCAAGATATACAATTATCGAAGGGATGATTAAACAATCATCCCTTTTTATATGCCAAAGTATTAGATAAATAATTGAAGCTAGAAGGTAAACTTACAAAGATATTTCTTCTACAGAAAATATGGAAAGGGAAATCTAATAGGGTTTGCTGACATTTTTTGTTGCCACTGCATTATCTTGCGTAGCTGTAATCGCTACTCATTATTTAGAATAGCTAAATTGCATAAGACTGCTTTGTGTCCTCTAAAAATGTTCTCTGTCGCAATGAGAGCTATAGCTCGTAAAGTGAGATGTCAACAGACCCTAACCACGCTTTATGTATTTGAGAGGTTTTGAATGGAGACAACACAAGCAAAGTCAACACTTCCCTCGAAACTCCTATGGAGTTTGGTTGCCATTGTTGGGGCAATTTCATTTGGGATATTGGCGGTTAGTCGTGGTGAGCATGTTAATGCGGTCTGGTTAGTTCTTGCCGCGGTCTGTGTATATAGCATTGCATATCGGTTCTATAGTTTATTTATTGCAAACAAAGTTTTTGAATTAAATCCTAAACGGTTAACCCCAGCTCATCGTCTCGCAGATGGTCTGGATTATGTTCCTACCAATAAATTTGTTCTATTCGGTCATCACTTTGCCGCGATTGCTGGTGCAGGGCCGTTAGTTGGTCCAATTCTCGCAGCGCAAATGGGCTACTTACCTGGAACTATCTGGCTTTTAGTCGGTGTGGTGATTGCAGGTGCTGTACAAGATTTTCTGGTTTTATTTATCTCCACACGTCGTGATGGTCGCTCTCTAGGCGAAATGGCCAAACAAGAACTCGGTACTTTTGCCGGTGTGATTGTCATGCTCGGTACGTTGGGTGTGATGATCATTATCCTTGCAGTACTCGCATTGGTCGTCGTCAAAGCATTAGCGCATAGTCCATGGGGTGTGTTCAGTATTGCTGCAACAATTCCAATCGCCTTATTCATGGGCGTGTATATGCGTTATCTACGTCCAGGGAAAATTGCTGAAGTATCGATTATTGGCTTTGTGCTGATGATGGCGGCAATTGTATATGGTGGGGACGTTGCAAAAGATCCATATTGGGGGCAGCTATTTACCCTCAGTGGTACTCAATTGACATGGGCCTTAATTATTTATGGTTTTATCGCCTCAGTTTTACCTGTTTGGTTGTTATTAGCACCGCGTGACTACTTATCAACTTTCCTTAAAATTGGTGTGATTGCAGGTTTGGCTATCGGTATTATCTTTGCGATGCCTGATTTGAAAATGCCTGCAATAACCCATTTTGTTGATGGTACGGGCCCAGTATTTGCGGGTAGTTTATTTCCTTTCTTATTTATCACCATTGCCTGTGGTGCGATTTCAGGCTTCCATGCCTTGGTTGCATCAGGTACGACACCGAAATTGGTCGATAACGAAGTCAATATTCGTATGATCGGTTATGGCGGTATGTTGATGGAATCATTCGTCGGTATCATGGCAATGATCTGTGCAACAGTACTCGATCCAGGCATTTACTTCGCAATTAATGCGCCAGCAGCAGTTTTAGGGACCTCGGTAGAGACTGCTGCGGAAGCCGTGCGTAATCTCGGTTTCGTGGTGAGTCCAGAAATGTTGACCTTATTGGCTCAGGAAGTCGGTGAGAGTTCAATCCTGTCTCGTACAGGTGGTGCGCCTACATTTGCAATTGGTATGGCACATATCATTTCAGAGATTTTTAACAACCGCTCAATGATGGCATTTTGGTATCACTTTGCGATTCTGTTTGAAGCATTATTTATTTTAACTGCAGTAGATGCGGGTACACGCGCTTGCCGTTTCATGGTGCAAGATACAGTGGGTATCGTGGTTCCAGCGATTAAACAATCAAGTTCATTCTTTGGGAACTTGGTTGGGACCTTTGTCGCGGTGGCAGGTTGGGGATTCTTCGTCTATCAAGGTGTGGTTGACCCATTAGGTGGGATTAACTCCTTGTGGCCGTTATTTGGTATTGGTAACCAAATCTTGGCATCTATGGCTTTGATCTTGGGTACAGTCATTCTATTCAAGATGAAGAAAGAGAAGTATGTTTGGGTCACCATTGTCCCGACGATTTTCTTGTTCATTACTTCAATGACAGCAGGCTGGCAAAAGATTTTTCATGAAAATCCAAAAATTGGCTTCCTTGCACAAGCGAATCGTTTCTCGGATGCAATTGCGCGTGGTGAGGTGCTTGCACCAGCCAAGACCATTGCTGAAATGCAAACCATTGTGATGTCGAATCAGATCAATGCTGCACTGTGTGGCTTCTTTATGATTGTTGCGATTGTGATGATCATTGCTTCGATTGGTATTGTACGCAGAGCATTGGCGAGTCCAACACCAACAGTGAACGAGGCACCAGCAGTTTATTCAGAAACCCCGATGACTGCGAATAGCATCAAAGGAGAGTAGCAATGGATTTTAAAATTGCTCGACAAGGCAGTGCGGTGATTGTGAAGATTATTAAATTCACTATCATGTCGCAAAAACATTTGCTTTTATCACCGAAAAATTGGTCGCGTATTGCTGTGTTATGGCAGCGTTTGCAGCAGAGTTTTCGGTTGATGGTCGGTGTGCCAGATTATGAAACTTATGTGCAGCATATGAAAGCGCATCATCCTGATCTAACCCCGATGGATGCAAAGACTTTTTATCGACATTGTATCGATGCACGTTATCCTTCTGCGGGTGGCAATATGAAAAAATGCCCTTGCTAGAAATCAATTGATTTCGTTGAAAAAAAACCAAAACAGTGTATGTTGAAACATGCACTGTTTTATTTTGGGGATAAAATTATGTGGGGCGCGGATCAGGCTTCAATTCAAGACAAAAAACGACAAAACCAAGCATTAGAACAAGATATTAAAAGCTTCGGTCAAAAGGTTGAGCACTTTTTAATTGAAGTTAATCAGCTTATTTTGGATAAGCCACAACAAACCAAACTGGCTCTGACCTGTTTACTGGCAGGCGGTCATGTATTATTTGAAGATTTACCAGGACTCGGCAAAACAACTTTAGCCAGTGCTTTGGCTCGTTTGGCTGGATTACATTTTCAGCGAATTCAATTCACCAATGATATGTTGGCCAGTGATGTGATTGGCATCAATATTTTTAACCAGAAAGAACATGTATTTGAGTTTAAGCAAGGCCCTGTTTTTACTCAAATCCTCCTCGCAGATGAAATTAACCGCTGTAGCCCCAAAACTCAAAGTGCTTTGTTGGAAGCGATGGAAGAAGGGGCTGTCACTGTAGATGGCGTGCATTATGAATTGCCACAACCTTTTTGGGTACTCGCTACGCAAAACCCACTCTTTCAAAGTGGAACTTATGCATTGCCAGAGTCTCAACTAGACCGTTTTTTGATGCGATTGTCATTGGGTTATCCCTCTCGTCAAGCAGAAAAATTACTGTTACAACAAAGCTCACGCCAAGTCCTGATTCATCAATTAGATGCCGTATTTAACCAAGCCGATATTTTACATTTACGTGAATTGGCCAAACAGATCTTCCTGAGTGACACCGTACTTAATTATATTTTAGACTTAGCTGCGGAAACACGTAAACAACGCCATGGCCTGTCTACACGTGGAGTATTGGCACTGAAAGCTGCAGCACAAGCTTATGCGTTGGTTGAAGGGCGTAGCTTCGTGACCACGGATGATGTACAGACGGTATTTGTTGCTGTGGTTGCACATCGTTTAAGTTTGGGGGAGATGGAGGTAAAACAACTGTTGCAGTCTGTTGATGCATTGTAGGTGAGTATAGACTATGCAAACAGGACTTAAACAACAGGTCAATCAATGGATCGCAAAACGTTTCCAAGTGGATCGTAGTAAAACCCTACGACAAAAGGATGTTTTGGTTTTTATCTATAAACAAGGTTTTCTATATCTGGTCCTGATTCTAATTACCTTTATTGCCGGCATTAACTATGCCAATAACCTGATTTTAGGATTTTGTTTTTTAATCAGCGCCATTCTGTGTATTAGTTTTTATCTGACTTTTAAGCAATTACATGATTTACAAATTGATGTTGTGATGCCTGAGGTTGGGCAGGTTGATCAGACACTTTTCTTAAAATTAGTGTTGAAACAACCCGTAGGGGCAGCACGTTATCTAAGAGTTCAGTGGCAAACGCAAGAGCAATTGATTTATACCGATCAGACACAACACAGTGTTGAGCTTGCCGTTATGCCAGATAAACGCGGACTCTATGAATTTGGTGCCGTTAAAATTTATTCTACTTATCCATTAGGATTAGTCCGCGCATGGACTTATTTATATCCAAAACATAAAGTCTGGGTTGCCCCAAAGGGCTATGACTGGCAGAAAGAGCACAAAAATAAGCCGACTTCAGCCCAAGATAGCTTAGATGAATTTAAAGAGTTGCGTGGCTTTCAATACGGTGATTCTTATCAAAATGTGGCATGGAAACAGGTCGCACGTGGACAGGGATTTCTGATCAAAATATTTGAAGCTCAGGCCAATCACCAGCATTTGGAAATTGACTATCAGCAGATCCCAGCTCAAAGCCATGAAGATAAATTAAGTTTTATGATGGGGTTGGTCGAGCAATGTGAACAGTTAGGTGATGATTACGCACTTATTTTGCCGCATACACGCTTGGAAAGCGGGCAGGGAAAATCTCAGTTAATTAGAGCAAAACTTTTATTAGCGCAGGCATAATGATGACTAAACAAATCTATTTCTGTGTTTTAGCTGTCTTGGCTTTCGTATTACTTGGGCAAATCGCTTTTGCACCTGCTGCTTTAACGGGATTATGGGCGGTGGTTTGGTTGTTATTGGTTCGGAGATATCGTAAACAGAGCTGGCTGCCTTTTCCAAAATGGTTTTTGGTGATTTTTATTCTATTGTCCTTGGGTATTGTTTATATCAATTATCAAACCATCCTAGGGGTAGAAGCGGGCGTCGCCTTTTTAAGTACCTGTTTATTTGCCAAATGTTTAGAAGCCAAAAACACCCGTGATTTATTGATTGTCTTTAATTTTGCTCTATTTGTCAGTGCCAGCCTATTGTTACATAGCCAAGCTTTTTGGATGGCACTAATTGTATTTACAGCCTTTGTAATGTGTTTAGTCGGTCTTTATCGCATACAGACAGGATTATTTAGTCAGACGAAATTATCATCCAATCAATTTAAACAAGATGTGAAGCAAATTTTTAAATTTGTAGGCATTGCAATTCCTTTCTTTCTGATCTTATTTATTTTCTTTCCGCGCTTACCGCCATTGTGGGCAGTTCCAATTCAGAGTAATCAGGCCACTACCGGGATTAGTGATCGTATGTCACCTGGGGATATTGCACAATTATCGCAGTCCTCGGCTTTGGCCTTTCGAGTAGTGGCAAATATGTCGCAATTTCCAAATCGGTCAGAACTATATTGGCGAGCCTTGGTTTTAGATCAATATGATGGAACCACATGGACCAGCAGTTTTTTTAATCAGCAAATCAAAAGTGAACAGTCCACACCACGGAGCGTGTTTTATCAATATTTGGCAGCTGACGAGCAAGCCAGTTGGATCATGGGCTTGGAATATTCGATTCCTCAAGAACGCTATTTGCAGTTGTATCAAGACAATAGTATTCGTCCAACTAAATTAGTTAAGCGTAATGTACCGATACAAATGCGTTGGCTCGGAAGGATGTCGGCTGAAAGGGTTTCCTTGTCGCAGCGACAGCTTGAGTTAAATCTTAATTTTGATGAGGGGCGGGATCTTAAAGCGCAGCAATTGGCGCATGGGCTGTTTGAAAAAAGTCAGAAGCAACCTGAACTATATCTACAATCTGTGCTGTCATGGTACCGAAAAAATGGTTTTGTTTATACCTTAACACCAGGGACTTTAGGTGGCGATCGTATTGATCAGTTCTTGTTTTCCAGCCGCAAGGGCTTTTGCGAGCATTATGCGTCTAGTTTTGTCATGCTAATGCGTTATGTTGGAATTCCAGCACGTGTAGTGACTGGCTATCAAGGCGGTCAACTGGCGCCTGATGGGCAAAGTTGGGAGGTTCGACAACTTGATGCGCACGCTTGGAGTGAGGTCTATCTAGATGGAAAATGGAAAAGAATTGATCCGACAGCCATGATTGCACCGCAACGAATTGATACGGGCATGCAGGATTATTTGGCACAAGATCAAACTGTATGGGGGGATGAAAGTAAAGCTTGGCGTTTGCAACAATTTAAGTTTCTAAAAAATATGCGGATTTGGAGTGATTATTTAAGTTATCAATGGCAAAGTAAAGTCGTTGGTTACGATGCAGAAAAGCAGAAAAACTGGCTGTCTCGCTTAGGGCTGGATTCAAGTTATGCATATGCGATTGTTTTGATTATTGGTGTAATCGCTATTTTGCTGGTTTATGCGGGTATCTATTGGTGGAAGCAAACAAGACAGCAGACCAATACTCAAAGAGCAATTAATAAGTTGCAAATGCAGTTGCCAAAGGCTTTACATAAGCAAGCAGCAGAAACTTTTCAAGTGTGGATGCGGCGTTTGGCAGCTCAAGTTGAAGACAAACGGGTATTTGAGCAAGCGATTGTGTTATATCAACAAATTGTTTTTTTAGAGCAGCAGGATAGCGCAAATACTCAAGATTTTAAGCGCTTGCTTAAAGACTGCGCAATTGCACTGAAACAATCTCAAAAAAACTTGTGAAGCTGATAAAAAATGAATATGATGCTTCTCATTCTAGGTGTATAGCTCAGTTGGTTAGAGCGCTACGTTGACATCGTAGAGGTCTCCAGTTCGAGTCTGGATATACCTACCAAAAATTACGCTTTATCAGCGATTTACAACCCACCTTAATAGGTGGGTTTTTATTTTTTAATATCCATTCAAGCAAAAATGTAGTTCGGTGTAAGAATTAAAAGAATATAAAATATATAGAATCAGTATAAGTTGAATTTTTATTTCACAAAAAAAATATGATAATTTAAAAAAATTATAAATGTAATAGGTTTTTTATGAGTTTAAATAAAGCTAATGATTTTTTTGTAAATAAAAATGGTTTTATATCACTTTTTGATTTTATACCTGAAGAATATTATGTAAACATCAGTGATTATAATCGTTCAAAGATACTTGTTGGCGATGTTTCTAATTATATTCAAGAAGCTTTAAATTATGCTTATGAGAATAGAAAGGATGTTTTAGCTCCATTTGCATTTTACTTTATTGGCAAAACAATTAATGTCCCAGCAAAAATTAGATTTATTGGTTTATCACAGCCTTATCTTATTGCTTTAGACGAATTTAATGGGGTGGATTTATTATCTACAGATCATGAAGGGCAGGATGAATATTATATTGAAAATTTTTATTTAAACGGTATTTATCATAAAAAAATGAATGGTATACATGTTGGAGGATGTCGGAATTCAATTTTTAAAAAAATTCAAGCAACAGCTTGTCTTAATGCCGCTATATTGGTCAATCCAACACACCCAAATTCAGGGGATGTAGAAAATATAGAAATTGATCATATTTGGTCTGTTCGCTCAGCCGGTATCAAATTTATAACTAATTCTAATATTAGTAGGGGGAATATTACTGATGGGACAATTACAAATTGTCAATTAACGAGCGGAGATGTAAATGATAAAGATGGTTTTCCTATTGCATTAATTGCTAGCCCTAATCGTAGTATATTTGGTCTAAAATTTGATCGTATTTTTACAAAAACTACAGATGAAACTCATATTTTTGTGAATCCTAATAATGGAACTATTTATGGCAATGAGTTTTCCTTTTTTACTGGTGAGTCATGGACTTTGGGTTCTGGAGCGCCTAGTCTTAATTTTTCTCAAAGTACATTGTATGTATTTGATGGTGCATTTATAAGAAATAAATTTTCAAATTTTTATATGACAGGTCTTCAAGGCAATGGTGTCACACTAGGGAATGGTTCAGTAGATAATGTTTTTGATGGTATTATTTTTATAGAATATCAACCAACAATAAACAATAAATGGGTTGAGTTTAGACTTGGTGCAAATAGAAATTATTTTAAAAATGTAAATGTAGATTATGGTCTGAATGTTGAAGATTCTACAACATCATCAAATTTTATATTTGGTAATTCAGGATCGAATGCAAAAATACAAGATAGTGGGCAATTTAATTTGGTTGAAGGTAGGAAAATAACTAGATTTCCTAGTGTGTTGGTAAAACGATCTTATATTTTTGAAAACAATGGAATCCAACTTGTTAATAATCCTGTGGTTGGCTGTGCTTTTGTTCCATATGAGAATGATTTAAATGTAACAATACCTTCTGGGTCAAGTATTTATTATCTTACTGTACCATTTAAAACAACAGTTGGGTTTAAAGGGGATAGAGTTTCAGCTTTATTTAGTTATAAATTTATAAGTGAAAATAATGGGTTGAAAATGAGCATGCACTTATGTGGTCAAGGAAAGCCTGTACTAGATTATGAAATCGGGAAAAATAATGTTATGACATTTATATCAATACTGGATAAGAAGAATATGTCATTTGTTTTAACTTTTTCTGGCAAGCGGAATTCAGATGTTACTTTTACAATGAAGGATATTGTTATAGTTGAAGGAGGGAATATTCCATATTTCTTTGATTTTACTAAGCTTTATGTAGAAATCTGATGTCGTTATGCTTTTTAGGTAGGTGAGTAGTAGAAATTAAGTTAATTGAAGTTGGTTTTTATAAAAATTAAATGAAAAGTCGGAGTTTTAATTCTGATAGTTAATATAGTTTTTAATCTTTTAGTGGTTTTGACTAATATTTTTAAAAAAAGGTATAAATATGAATGAAGTAAAAAGCGTTTTAAGTTTATCACAATTAAAGTCCATTAAGTTGCCTGTAAATGGACAGTTGGTTTATATGGAATCCTATCATGAAGGATTAAATAGAGGTGGTGGTTTTTTTATTTATGATTCTAATAAATCTGGAGTTAATGATGGTGTTTTTGTTTTTAATGGATGGACACGCCAAAATTTTGATAAAGTAACACCAGATATGGCTGGTGCCAAACCAAATGATAGCTCATTTGATAATGCTGATATCTTAAATTTAGTGTTTAGTACAGGTCTTGATATCTATGGAAAATCTTCTGATTCTTATAAGGTGAAAAAAAGTCTAAGGACGAAAGGACAAAAATTAATTGGGGGTTGGAAAATTGATTCTACCAAGGCAACTAGTAGAAGTGGAACATGGAGTAAAGTGGTTAAAACAAATATTGATGGTTTGGATACTTCTAATAATATTAGGATGTTATATGTTTCATCTGCTTGGGATTTATCAGAGTTTTTAGCAATAAAGGAACTCGGTTTTAATATGATACATCATTATGTTGGAATGTCAGTCATGGGATGGGATAGAGATGGCAATGTATTTGATGTTTTAAATAATGCAATGAGTGCTGGTTTAAAAGTTTCTTTAGGCATTGAGCAAGATCCAAATGCCATTGCAAATTTAGCAACTTGGGTGGCATCGGTTGATCATTACCCTGCATTATGGGCATATAGTGTTATAGATGAACCAGTATCTAGAGAAAGGACTGTTCTTCAACAAGATGAAAAAATTGCTGAAATGAGAGGTTTAACAAGAAAAACACTATTTACTGTAGATTGGATGAATAGTCCTTTTGAGCAAAAATATTCTAAGAATTATGATTTGGTTTTGATTAACTCATATAGCATGCGATATTCACAAGGAGATATGCAACAACGGGTTAAGAATGATCTAAGTAAATTTAGGTTAGATTATGGGACGATTAAATCACAGGTAGGTGTAAAGGTTATCCCATGTGTATCTATGTTTGGATTCACTGATAATGCTAATTTTTTTGCTGCTGATACTGATCAGATTGTAGCAGCGAGTAAAGTCTTTGGAAAAGTTGCTCAGGGCAATTATGCTGCTTTTGTCTGGGATGGCGAAGCTGATATACAGATAACAACAGCGGTACGTGATAATCCTAAATTTCAACAGTTAGCCATTGATTTATCTAAACAAGCAAAATTGGAATTGAAGACAGAAACCTATAAATTTGGTGGAATTTCGACTGCTCAATCTGATTGGGGTATTGAAGAAATTATTAATAAAATTATTAAAAAAGATTTAGATTCTAATGACTCATTTATTGGTAGTGGTGCCTATCCAATTGTCTTGAAAAACGGTTCCATTGATACAGATAGAACCAGTATGCTAATTAGTACTGGTAATTACGTTAGCGGCATTGGTTTCAAAGGGGGGGCAGGAAGATTAGTTACAGATATTGGTTTTGAAAAAAATTTAAGAGTTTATATTGAAGTATTTAGTCCAACATCAATAATCAATGGTTATCTATATATTCGGTCTTGTAGTGATGGTGGATATTCCAGTGTTATCAGATATGATACCAATATTAATGGTAATCAAGTTGTTAACGCAAATATAAACTCTGAAAAATCTTGGGGCAAGGTTGTTTTTGAACTAATTAATTCTAATAACTGGCAGCATTATAGAGGATTTATCAGAGGAGTAGTGATTAATACAGATTGGTAATGCCTGTTTCGTAAATATAAATAAATTTCAAAATTAATTTTTTCAATGAGTATAATTATGAATTATATCATAAAATTAGATAATGTTTCACAATTGACCGCTGTGCAATCTCCTACAGATGGACAAACTGTATATATTGAAAGTTTAGGTAAGTTTTATACCTATAATCAGGGTTTAAAAACTAGTAGCAATGGTGTGACGGTTATTGATAAATGGGAAATGCAAATTCAAGAGGCATACTACGCTTCTTGGTTTTGTGAAAAAGATTCTATTGATAATAAAAGTAAGCCTCAAACTTTAAATATTGAATTAGGTTATCAATATGCTACCTCCAAAAATAGACCCTTTATTATTGATGGGGCATATTATGTAGAATCTACAACCAGAAAAACGAAGACTTCTTATCCGTCATTAAATCCTAAGACCAATGATTCATTACATTATGCTATTAGAGTTTTAAGTAATTCGTGCTTAATATTTAAGAAGGGTGTTGGGAAGTTAAAGCTTGTCCCAAATAATCAAGATTGGTCAAGAATTCTTTGCATTTTTGATGTGGAAAATTATTTGATTTTTGAACCAGAATTAATAGGTGATAAATCCGAACATTTATCAAATACTGGTGAACAACATATGATGCTTGCAATTCATCCATCAAGAAATGGATATATCCGGAATTTAATTTGTAGAGATTCCTGGGGTGATGGCCTGTATATTGGTTATGCACATTGGGCGAATTCCTATCATATTGATGTAGCTGTACCAACAAATATTGTAATAGATAATGCACAAGTTTATAACTCAAGTAGAAATGGTGTTAGCTTATGTGGGGCTAATGGATTAAAAATAAATAACTTGCTTGTTGATAAGGTTGATCGCATAGCACCTATTGCTGGTATCGATATTGAACCCGAAGAGGATGCTTCTTATAACGGTGGAAAATTGATGCATCTAAAAGATGTAAAAATTCATAACGCTACTATAAAAAACTCGAGTAATTATGGTGTTATTTCATTTATTTATGGGAGTAGAGAAGTAGATGTTTCTTTCACGGGTACTACAACTTTTTTAGCTGAAGCACCAGGTTATTGCTCATTTCCTATTTGGTTTCTAAGTTATCAAGGTGAAGAGGCAGAAAAAGATTATAAGTCAAGTGGGGGGGTAAGCTTTGAGAAAGTGATGATGAGTGGTATTGGTGGAGCATGGGGGATAGTGGCTCCTATTTCATTTTACTCTGCTTTAGCTAAGGTGCATTTGTCGATAGATAGTTTGTGTATAAAGGACTCAATGAATCCTTTAGTTTTTGGTTTTAAAAATACGACAACGGTAAATGCAGCTTTCAGTGGCGGTTTAAATATAAAATCAATTGAATTACATCAGAGTTATGATTCTGTTCAGCTTGGTGATTCAGTGGATTTATCCAAAAAGGTTCTAAAATATATTGATTTGCCGATCCCTAAGGATTGTTTGGTTGAGTATAAGAATAGAGGATTTGTTTTTGAAAATGATGTGAATATCGGTGGGTATTCTAATCTTGAATATCGTGGTTGGTATAATACAGATGAATTAATTAACAACATTATTTTTAAGCCAAAAGTGAATCCAGATGATGGGGGATCTATTCAATCTCGTATTTATGATTTAGGAGGGAAAACAAATGGACGAATTATGTCTTTTTCGTTGGATGCTAACTTAAATAGTAACCAAATTGGAGACGGGCTATATGTTCAATGTGGAAAACTTCATAAATCTAATAGTAATATGGCTTCGATTACCTGTGAATATAAATCAAATGGCCTTCGACGTATTTTTTCATCTTATGGTACGTTTATAACTTTTTGAATGAGTTCTTAAAGCTTCTTATTGAAAGAAGATATGTTGCTTTCATCGCATTTATATATTGACTTAATCGACTATTGGTGCTAATTTAATCAATAAGGAAGTCATATACTATTTGGGATTTAAGAGAAATCTTGCCTAAATGAACAAAGATATGACAACCTGAACACACAGCTAACAACGAACGAAACGGTTTAGATCGTTTTTAAAAATGTTCAAGGTTGTAGAAAAGCCCGTTAATCGGGCTTTTTTAATGTCGATTATTTTTAAAGCAAATCTAGGCTATAGTGTGAAATAAAGATTGGTGGAGCAATAGGGGGATTGTGATGCTGATGTTTATTATTTTGGTCATTGTGATTGGCCTATTTTTATTCATCTTTTTTGCAAAGAAAACAGATTCTACACAGAATACTTCAGACTTTAGTCATCCATATCCTTCAACGACATCAAGTTGTGATTCTTTTCAAGATAACGATGATAAAGGTATAGATAATTGTAGTTCTAATGCCGAGTCAAACTCTGATTCAAGTAGTTGCGATAGTAATAGCAATAATGATTAAAAAAACTTGTACCCCTTGAGGGTAAGAGGTACAAGTTAAACCGAGTTTAAGGTAAGTCAAACCAGATCATTTGACTATCTTGCAATGCCGTAACGGTTGCAGTCTCATCAAAAAGTAAAGCATCACCTGCTTTAACCAAATGATCCGCAATCATCACTTCACCTGAAATAACATGCACATAGTTTACTTTTTTCCGTGCTGTAATCTCTAAATGTTGATCTTTCTCAATGACTGCTGTTTTCACTTCGGCATTTTGACGGATCGACATTGGCGCAGATTCATCACCAGTAATCAAATGCCATTGGTTTGGATGATCTTTCGGATTGAGTTGAATTTGCTGATAAGTTGGTTCAGCATCTTGTACATTCGGTTGAATCCAGATCTGTAATAGATGCACCGCTTTATCATGCTTATTCATTTCACTGTGGGTGACCCCAGTTCCAGCACTCATCAACTGCCATTCGCCCGCATTGATCTGACCTTCATTGCCCATACTGTCTTTATGGGAAATGGTGCCATCAAGTACACAGGTTAGAATTTCCATGTTGTCATGGGGATGGGTACCGAAACCATTATGAGCAGCAACTGTGTCATCATTAATCACGCGGAGTGCACTGACACCCATGTACTTCGGGTTGTACCAGCTACCAAATGAAAAGCTATGATAAGTGTCTAACCAACCTGCTTTTACATGACCACGGTTTTCACTACGATGTAGATAAGCATTCATCTTTCATCTCCCAATTATTATGTTTTGCTTGATGCTTATATTATCGATTCATAATGGAGATAAATAGTCTTTAATTGCGACATATTGTTCTATAAATGCAATGATTAAATAGTGTGTATTTTCTTGGCTCAAATAAAAAAGGCTGAATAAAAATATTCAGCCTTTTCAAATGGGTAAATAAATTTACCAATCTTTTATTTAGATTTGTTTTCCAATTGAGGAATTGCAGAGCCTTGGCCAACTGCAAGCAGACCTGTTTCAGTATAGATACCCAGTTTTGCACGGGTATCGGTAATGTCGAGGTTACGCATAGTTAACTGACCGATACGATCCATTGGCGTAAACATTGAATCACCTTTTTCCATGGTCAAACGCTCAGCTTCATAAGTGAGGTTTGGAGATTCAGTGTTCATAATGGTGTAGTCATTACCACGGCGTAATTCTAAAGTTACTGTACCCGTAATCGCTTTAGCAACCCAACGTTGTGATGTTTCACGAAGCATTAATGCTTGTGAGTCGAACCAGCGACCTTGGTAAAGTAGGCGACCTAAACGTAAACCGTTAATGCGATATTGTTCAATCGTATCTTCGTTATGAATACCAGTTACTAAACGCTCATAAGCGATATGTAATAAAGCCATACCCGGTGCTTCATAGATGCCACGAGATTTCGCTTCGATGATACGGTTTTCAATTTGGTCAGACATACCTAGACCATGACGACCACCGATACGGTTCGCTTCAAGAATGAATTCAACTGGATCTTCGATACGTTGACCATTCAATGCAACTGGCATACCTTCTTCAAAAGTAATGCTTACTTCTTCAGGTTGGATTTCAACGTCATCTTTCCAGAACGCAACACCCATGATTGGGTCTACGATTTTAATACCAGCATTCAAGTATTCTAAATCTTTGGCTTCGTGCGTTGCACCTAACATGTTTGAGTCAGTTGAATACGCCTTTTCTTTTGACATTTTATAGTCAAAACCGTTGTCGATTAAGAATTGCGACATTTCGGCACGGCCGCCTAACTCATCAATAAAGGTTTGGTCTAGCCAAGGCTTATAGATTTTTAGCGCAGGGTTGGTCAATAAACCATAACGATAGAAACGTTCAATATCGTTGCCTTTATAAGTTGAACCGTCACCCCAAATGTTGACGTCATCTTCTTTCATCGCTGTGACAAGCATCGTACCTGTCA
The DNA here is from genome assembly GCF_023702675.1 of Acinetobacter sp. C26M. Classification (NCBI taxonomy): domain Bacteria; kingdom Pseudomonadati; phylum Pseudomonadota; class Gammaproteobacteria; order Moraxellales; family Moraxellaceae; genus Acinetobacter; species Acinetobacter sp. C26M. Next base: position 2,573,447 of record NZ_CP098478.1, on the reverse strand, counting down.
CTGCACGACCTAAAGGTGTGGTGTTGAAGTAAGGAACACCGCCAGTGCTGATGTGGAATGCACCACATTGAATCGCAGCAATACCTTCAAGTGCAAGTTGTAAACGACAATCGATTAATCGAGCTTTGACTGCACCGTACTGTTCAGCTTTCTTTGGAATAGCATCATAGTCATCTTCATCAGGTTGACCCAGATTTGCAGTATATGCATAAGGCTCTGCGCCTTTCTGTTTCATCCATAATAAAGCTGCTGAAGTGTCTAAACCACCAGAGAAGGCAATCCCAACTTTTTTACCTACTGGTACATGCTGCAAGATCGTTGCATTATCAGTCATTGCTAGTCCTAACTATTTCGAAATAGGCACCCTAATACATCGGTGACCAAAGAGAATTTATACGCTCAGTACTATATCACTTTTCAAATCGATTTTTTTTGTGTTAGGAAAGGAATTCTTTTTTTTTCATTTAAAAAATAGATTAACATCGGAAAAATATAAAGTTTTGCGATAAGCATAGCGATTTAATTAAAATCATATAAATGGGGAGCAGAAAACGATGTTTGCAGAGAAAAACCAAATTCTATCGACCTTGCATCGCATTGTTGCGTTTATCTTAATTTCAGATCTCGTCTATGCGATTTATAACCTATATATGCACATGCCCAAATACTTTGTTGGCGGTCTTCTGGGGCGTGTTGCATTAATTGCTGTTCATTTCCTATGCGCGAAAAGTGTTAAGACTGGAAGTACAAGCAGTCGTATTGGTTCAATTGTAATGACGGCCTTTATGCTCAATATGTTCCCTGTAGGAACTGTTATTGCAGCAGTGATGTTGTTTTTCTCTATATTTAAATGGGAAAAAACCTCAACGTTTCAATTGCCAACTGTAATCCCGAAGAATTAATTCTTAAATATGCTCAAAGCGAATCATTTAGCCCAATAAATTGTTTCTCAATCGGGGTAAAGACATGATCATTGCGCGCAATGAGATAAAGACCGATATCCCGATATTGTTCAGGCGTTTCTCGATAATATTGGATCTTGTATTTGTCGATTAATGACTTGGCAATCATCGAAATACCCATACCTAACTGGGTAAAGTGTATTAGGGCCTCATGATCATAAATATGGGTAAGCTCACCTTTTTTAAGATTGTAGTCCGTGTAGATGCTGTCTAAAGTTGTGGCATAGCAACATTGTTCAGAAGCCAACAAAATATTTTGATGATTTAGGCACTCTTCTAGGCTGTCATGGTTGATCATGTTTTTACCAATAATTACCAGTTGGTCATCAGCCTTTTGAATGTATTGCAGATTTTTGTGTTTAGGATGTCCTAGGGCATAAGCAATATCTAAATTACCTGCTAAAATCTCATCCTCGAGATAACCTGTTGGGCCTGTTTTCATCGTGATGGAAAGGTCAGGGTAGGCTTCATAGAGCTGACTAAAAGAGGGGTAGAAACGCATCCCGCCTAGACTGGTATTGGTTCCAAAGCGCAAAACGCTTTCTTGTTGATAGATTTTATTTTCAGTTTCTTCCCAAGTGAAAATCATCTTTTTATATTGAGCATACAAATTCATACCTGACTCAGTCAGTTCGACACCTTTGGGCTTACGAATAAACAGTTGGCGTTTATAGTGATTTTCAATCTTTTTAATTTTCGCAGTCATATTGGACTGTAAATAATTGAGCTTATTTGCCGCGGCGGTAATGCTCTTCAGCTCGGCCACAGTGACAAATGATCGGATATCACTAATATCAATATTCACGACTAGTCCTCAATATTTCAAATTATTCAATGCAAAAGATGCTATCAAAACAGATAAGTTGAATTAGACATCAAAAAAAATGATGTATCTATTAAAACATAGCATTATTCATGATGTCATTTATTTTATACACTAAGCTTACTTTTTATCGGTTGGGTACAACACGTGAATATTCGAGTCATGAGTGCAATCGCGTTGCTATGCTTGGTGTGGGGATCTTTATGGGGCTTGGTTAAACATAGCCTGCAAGTGTTTCCACCATTTTTATTTATCTCTACACGGTTGATTTTAGCTGCATTGACATTAATGCTAGTACAACGGATTTTAAAGAAATCTATTCTTCCGCAACATCATGAGTGGAAGCCTTTGATCATTTTAAGTTTATTGATCTGTTTTGGTTTTTATGCAACACAAACCTTTGCAATGCAATTTGTTGGTTCAGGTTTATCAGCTGTGCTGGTGTTTACCATGCCGATTTTTATTGCTGTGTTAGCGCATTATTTTTTAAATGAAAGGTTGAATACGCAGAAAATCTTGGGTCTCATTTTAGGGACCTTAGGGCTCGTCGCAATTTTATGGCCTCAACTACATCATGTGCATATGAATATGTCATTGCTTGGACAAGTCTTATTGATTGGTTCAGGTTTCTTCTGGGCATTATCTACAGTCTATATTAAAAAGAATTTTGCCACGTATGACAAAATAAAACTGACCATTTGGCAACTGCTATTAGGTGGAAGTTTAATGTTTGGCATGGCTTTATTTTTTGAACCTGTCGATGCGCAAGTTTGGTTAAATCCTTTAAATGAGTCTGCATTATTTTATATTGCGGTGGTTGGAACAGGTTTTGCCTTTGTGCTTTGGAACTGGATTGTGAGTCAGGTGGATACCTTTGTGGCTTCAATTTCGATTATGTGTATCCCAATACTTAGTCTGTTTTTTGGTTCGTTGATTTGGCATGAAGCTTTGACGCTCAATATTTTAATTGGTGCAGCACTGATCTGCTTAGGCATTGTAATGAGTTCTTTGAAAATGAAAGTACAGAAAAATCACTTAGCTTATTCAGGCAATCAACAGCGTTAAATGATGGATATACACAGTTCGCTACAAAGCCTTAGAGATAAATTGTAATCAATAACATTAGCTTAATATTTTACTCAAACAAAATCAGCCATGTTCTATATGGCTGATTTTTTATTTTTTAGATCAATTTGGGGGGAGGCTGTCAGCTGAGTTATTTGTATTGTGGTTTATTTAGATCATAAAGATTCACAGGATAAGGTTGGATTGACTCTTTCAACACCGAAAATTTTATAAATAGTCATCCCAAATAAATAAAAAAGTATTAAAGTACTATGCAACAAGTTGCAAAGCCAAAATTATAGAAGGAATACCATGACTAGCTATGCAAATATCTTAAAACCATTACATTTGGGTTTTACCACCATTAAAAACCGTGTCGTAATGGGTTCAATGCATTCCGGTTTAGAAGATCGTTTCTTTAACTATCCTAAGCTAGCAGCTTATTTTGGCGAGCGAGCAAAAGGTGGCGTAGGTCTCATCATTACTGGAGGAATTTCTCCAAACCGTCAGGGCTGGTTGCTCCCTGCTGGCGGAACGATGAATAGCTTGGCGGATATTCCTCATCATCGTTTAGTTACCCATGCTGTACATAAGCATGGCGCAAAAATTTTGATGCAAATCTTGCATTCTGGTCGTTATGGTTATCATCCATTTTCAGTTTCATCATCACCGATTCAAGCACCGATTAATCCATTTAAGCCACGTCAAATGTCGGATGCTCAGATTCTTGCAACCATTGAGGATTATGCACGTTGCGCGAGCTTAGCGAAAAAAGCGGGTTATGATGGCGTAGAAATCATGGGTTCAGAAGGTTATTTAATTAACCAGTTCCTTAGTAGCCATGTGAATAAGCGTACTGACCGTTGGGGCGGTGATATCGATAATCGTATGCGTTTCCCTGTAGAGATCGTCAAAGCAATCCGTGCAAAAGTGGGTGAAAAATTCATTATTGCATTCCGTTTGTCTTTGCTTGATTTAGTACATGATGGCAATACCATGCAAGAAGTGATCGTGGTTGCTAAAGCATTAGAGAAAGCTGGCATTACGTTATTAAACACAGGGATTGGCTGGCATGAAGCGCGTGTACCAACGATTGTAACCTCTGTGCCGCGTGCAGCATTTGTGGATTATACCGCTGCGGTAAAACAGCATGTTTCAGTTCCAGTGATTGCATCAAATCGTATTAATATGCCAGATACTGCCGAAGAAATTATTGCTTCGGGTAAAGCCGATATGGTGCAAATGGCACGTCCATTCTTGGCCGATCCATATTGGGTAAATAAAACAGCAACCAATCGTGTTGATGAAATTAATACTTGTATCGCATGTAACCAAGCTTGCTTAGACCATGCCTTTAAAAATGAGCGTGTAAGCTGTCTAGTCAATCCACAAGCGTGCCATGAGACAGAACTGGTTTATATCAAAACCAAAAAACCTAAGCGTATTGCGGTTGTCGGTGGTGGTGTTGCAGGTATGTCTGCTGCAACAGTTGCTGCCAGCCGTGGTCATGCTGTGACATTATTTGAAGCCAATAATGATGTTGGCGGTCAGTTTAATTTGGCAAAAGTGGTGCCTGGAAAAGAAGAGTTCCATGAGACCATTCGTTACTTTAAAGTGCAGTTGAAACAAACGGGTGTAGATGTCCGTTTAAATACTCGTGTAAACCGTGAACAGTTAGAACGTGAAGGTTTTGATGAAGTGGTTGTGGCTACAGGTGTTGTACCACGTGCATTGAAGATTCAGGGCAGCACCGCACCTCAAGTATTGTCATATGCCGAAGTATTACGTGGCGCAGAAGTGGGTCATAAGGTTGCAGTGATTGGAGCAGGTGGTATTGGTTTTGATGTATCAGAATTTTTATTAAAACCGCCACATCAGCCGCAGCCACAACCCTTGGCAGATTGGCAACGTGAGTGGGGTGTTGATCCAAATCCTGATTACATCTCTGAAGGTGGCATGCAGCGTCCAGAAGTTGAAATTCCTGTGCGTCAGATCTATTTATTGCAACGTAAAACTACACCATTGGGTATAGGTCTAGGGAAAACCTCTGGTTGGGTACATCGTGCGCAACTGAAAAAACATGCAGTGCGCATGTTACGTGGTGTGCAATATAAAGCTGTAACTGATGAGGGTTTATGGGTCGAACATAATGGTCATGATCAATTATTGCGTGTTGATACGATTGTGGTGTGTGCAGGGCAAGAATCAGTGAAAGATTTAATGCCAAAAGAGGGCGAAAGTACTTCGGCAAACTACCACATTATTGGTGGTGCGAAGTTGGCTGCCGAGCTTGATGCCAAACGTGCGATCCGTGATGGTGCTGAATTAGCCGCAAAACTCTAAAATTGATGAAACAATATGCATTTGAATACATTGCAGTTAAATTTCTCTTGTATAACGAGGGCAAGCTTTGTATTCTTACGCACATGGAAGCGTGGCAGAGCGGTTTAATGCACCGGTCTTGAAAACCGACGAGGGTGTGAGTCCTCCGTGAGTTCGAATCTCACCGCTTCCGCCAAATTCAAAAAGCCCTTGTGAAAACAAGGGCTTTTTTATTGATCAAGATAATGAGTTTATATTACTTACAGTATTTTTAATTATAAATCGGATAAAGCATGTATTTATAAAAACATGATCAGAATTATTCTTTTATAAAGCATTTAAAAAGTAAATAAAAAATATTAGACTGAGGCGTCTGTATGGGGTTGGTAGAGCGTTGAGATCTAGATACTAAGTTTAAATTATAAAAAAAACTTAAACATATAATTTCAGGCGAGCCAATTTACGTAAAAAATAAAAAAGAGGTTGTGTCATGGTTGGTATTGTATCTGGAAATGGCTTGGGTTTATTCAATAGCTCATTTAATAACCTAGGCAAAAAAGGACTACAGGGCAACGCCAACTTTGGGCAGGCTCAACTTCAAAATTACGTTAATATTGCCGATGGTAATCTGATTATTCGCCAATTAGATCAGAATCTTTCTGCAATTGGTAAAGATATTCAATCCATTCAAACCTATAACTCTAAGGGGGTTCTCAGCGGAGATACTCAATGGGGTAGTGAATGGAGTCGACGTCTTTCTTTAGTCGGTGATCTTAATACTGCAGGCAGTAAAATCCTGATTACTGCAGAAGATGGTCATCAAATTACTTTTAACTATAGTTCGGCTAATGCTTATATTTCTACAGAAGGTGATGGTGCTTACGATAAGTTAAGCATGAATGGTAATACATGGACCATTACCGATGGAAAAACCTTAGCAACAGAGGTGTATGAATATAACCCAAGCTTAAAAACAGGCCGCTTAGTTGCAGTTAAAGATAGTAATGGGACTAATCTGGCTTATAGTTATGATGCGCTTGATCGTTTAATCTCCATTAAAGATTTAAATAGTACCAGTTTAAATGAATTGATTTATAACTATGATGGGACTACTAATCGTATTAAACGGATTGATACCAAAGCCAATGGTATTACCAACCAAAATGTTTATTATGAGTATGACAGTTTAAATCGCTTATCTAAAGTCATTACTGATCTTACCCCAAATGATAATAGTATTGCCGACCAGAAAGTCTATAGCACCAGTTATAGCTATGAATTAAATTCGAGTCGAATTGCATCGATCACACAAAGTGATGGTACATCAGTTCAATTTAGTTATGAGCTTGATAGTGTAACCAATAGCTATCGGGTAAAAACAGTCAGAGATAGTCAGGGTTTAACCACTTTTACTTACGCTGCCAATAAAACTACAGTTGAAAATAGCTTAAAAGAAATCTGGGAATACAGCTATGATGCGAATCAGCAACTGACTAGCATTAAAAATGCCAATGCTGAGGTGTCCTCTTTTAGTTATGACGGTCAAGGCAATGTGACCAGCATAGTCGATAACGAAGGCAATAAGCTGACTTATCGTTATGATAGTAATGGCAATTTAATAGAAGAATATAATCATCTCGGTAAAGCTGTGAAATACAGTTATATCAATAATTCTCAACTCGCTACAATTACCGAATTTAATGCTCTAGCCGTTAAAGATGCCAATGGCAACTGGATTTTACCGACAGGTGATTCAAGCAATACTAACTCTGTTTACGATAGTACAATGCGTTTACGTTTCGTGATTAGTGCTGAAGGTGGTGTTGTTGAATATAGTTATAATAGTCAAGGTCAGCTGATTGCTAAGGCGAATTACCAAAACCGATATACACTTGCTGGTGGAATTGAATATTTTAAAACCGAAGCTTGGTCTAAAAATAGCACTAGAAACCAACTCAGCAGTTATGAATATGATGTTTTAGGTAATCTAAAAAGAGAAATCAACTATAGCTCGATTAATAAAGGGATTGATGCTGCAACAGGATTAACGAGTAATCAAGGTGTCTTTGAAGATGCAACGCAACTGATCGACTATGTCTATGATCCGAAAGGGTTGTTGTTGCAGAAGATCATTCGTCATGGTGCAGACCGACAAACTGCAGCAGCGACAGCAGCACAAGCGATTCAATCCTTCACTTATGATGGCCTAGGTCGAATTTTAACTGAGGTGAGTGCAGCGGGGACAACCTCTTATAGTTATGCTGCGGGTAAAATTACAGTCATTAATGCAGCGAATCTAGTCACGACCCAAAGCTTTGATAGCTATGGGCGTTTATTGAATATAGTACAGTCTGCCACGAATCAGCCGAGCAGAACCACAAGCTATACTTATGATGAAGCAGGTCGTTTGGTTTATAGTAAACAGCCGACTGGCAATGAACAATTCAACTTCTATGATAAAAAAGGTCGGTTGGTTGGGGTTGCAGATAGCTCAGGGCTATTGATTGAATATGTCTATAATAAAAATGATTTACAGACCAAAGAAATTCGTTATGCCAATGCAGTGAATTCTACTGGCTGGTTGGTGAATAATAGTGTCGCCAAGAAACGGATTGAAGAGATTCGTCCAGCGGTAAATAGCTTTGATCGAGTGATTGAGAAGAGTTATGACAGCAGTAGCCAACTGAAGAGCATTAAGCAAGCCAATGGGACCTTGACGGAATATAGTTATGACAACTTTGGTAATGTTATTCAAACAAAAACAGGCGATCGGATTAGCCGCTATTTTTATAATAAAGACAATCAGCAGGTTGGTGTATTAGATGCCGAAGGGTATCTGGTTGAAACGATTTATAATACGGTAGGGCAAAAAGTTCAAGTCAATCGCTACAGTAAACTTACCACCGAAAGTCTGCGGGCAACAGGGACTTTGGCACAATTGAAGCCAATAGGGATGCGTAGTACGCTGTTTTTCTACAATGCCCAAAATAAGCTGGTTGGTTCGATTGATGAAAAGAACTTTATTACAGCCTATATTTACGATGAAAAAAATAACACGGTTACGACGCGTCAATATTCAGCAGCAGCTACCACTACAGCGAATATGAATACGGTCTGGGCTGATTTTATTGCAGCGATTCCAGCGACGAATAGCTACCAAGAGTCGATTAAGTACTATGATAATCAAGGGCGTTTAAGCAAGGTAAGTGATACACGTCAGGGCATTACCACTTATGGTTATGATAACGCTGGTCGAGTAATTACGGAAATCTTGGCAACAGGCAGTGCAAATGAAAGACGTATTTTTACCCGTTACAATGCCTTTGATGATGTGACCCATGTGTTGGCGGGTGAAGTTGCACTTGACATCAAGTCGGGTATGACTGCTGCACAAGTTGATCAAGTCTATGAACAATATGCGATTAAGTCATATTACGATGCCGCTGGGCGCAAGACTCAGGTATTGAATGCTGCAGGTCAACTCACCACCTTTTACTATGATAAATCAGGTCGGTTGACGCATAGCATTAATGCAGAAGGTAATGTGGTTGAGACCAGCTACACGCTGTTTGGTGAGGTAAAAACCACTACACAATATGTGAATAGCCTGTCAAAAACCGATGAGAAAGTCACCGACTTAGCTGGGGCTGCGATTCCAGCGGCATTTAGCAATGCAGTTGGGGTGGGTAAACGCTTAAAAGGTGGTGAACTCACTACCACGCTAAGCAATTTGGTTGCGGCGATTAAAAATGCAAGCAAAGATAATGTTGCGAAATTTGAATACGATAAACTGGGGAATATCAGTAAAAAAACAGATGCTGAATCAAATAGCGTTGATTTCCTTTATAACCAATACGGTGAACTAGACACTGAAACACGCCAAGTCACCCTCAATGGGGTTAAAAAGCCCGTACAGACGGCTTACACCTATAGTAAACGAGGTGAGCTAAAGAGTGTCATTACGGATAAAGGTGGTCTAAACCAGAGCACGAGTAAAGAATACGATGCCTTCGGTCGAGTCACCAAAGAAACTGATGCTAAAGGCAACATCACCAGTTATGACTATTTTGCAGATCAAGGACGAAGCATTCAGGTTACATCTGCAAATAACAGCCTCACTAAAACCACTTATGATGCCTGGAACCGTGTGCTCACGGTGAATAGCAATAACAATATCAGTAGCTATAGCTATGACGATAAAGCCAGAACATTAACGGTGAAGCGCCCAGAAGGCTTACAAACCATTACACGTTATAATGAATTCGGTGATGTGATTGAGATTACCGCAGCCAATAACGGTAAAACCACCTATTTATATAATAAAGACGGTAAGAAGACCAAAGAAACCAATGCTGCAAGTGCATCGACCAGTTATGTTTATGATAAAAATACTGGATTATTAAAAGAGAGCACCAATGCGCTAGGACTTAAAACCGAATACATTTATGACGATGCCAATCGGGTTCAATCGCAGATTGTAACCATCTCAGCGACAGAGAAGGTTGAAACCCAATATCGTTATGATGGTCAGGGACAACGCTTAGAAGTGATCGAGGCGTATGGCACAGTAAACCAACGCTCGACTCAATACAACTACGATAAAGCAGGGCGTTTGACCTCAGTTGTACAAGATGCCACGGGGATTAAAGCAACCACCACCTATGCCTACGATGAGACAGGGCGTGAGATTCGTGTGGTGGATAAAGGCGTTACTACGGTTTATAGCTATGATGCTTTGGGCCGTCGCCTTTCTGAAATCAAGGATCCAACAGGGGAAGCCTTAAAAACTGAATATCGTTATGACCTGAATGGCAATCTTACCCGTAAGATTGATCAGGCAGGCAATAGTAGCTGGTATATCTACGACAATATGAACCGTTTGAGTTATACGGTGAATAGTTTAGGTGAGACAGTCGGTTCAGTTTACGATGTGAATGATCGGGTGATTGCACAATACCGTTATACGGTCTTGCAAAATGTCAGTACATGGTTAGTCAAAGATATAGCTATCACAACTGATATTACAGTAAGTAGCGTGGATGCAAGAACATCAACCCGCTTTGTTTATAACAAAGATGGATTGGAAATCTTTAGTGTCGATGCTGAGGGCAGTGTTGTTGAGAAACAATACAATGAGTTGGGTAAAGTCACGCAGATCATTTCATATGATAAAGCGATTACTGTTTCTGGTGAAAGCCTCACACAAGAGGCCGTTAGAGCCGCATTACAGACAGCAAGTGCAGGTTCTAGAACAGAATCGTATTATTATGATGCGTTGGGTCGAGTTGTCTATACGATTGATGCCGCAGGTTATATTACAAGAAATGATTATAATGCACTGAATAATATTACTTATATTGCAAAATTTAATTCAGCAACAACCCTGAGTCGTGCAAGTACATTAGCTCAATTAAGTGCGGTTTATGGTGTATCTACTGTCCCAGCTAATTTGAGAACAGTCCAATATTACGATAAGTTAGGGCGCAAGATTTATGATCTCAAAGCAAACTCGATACTCACCCGTTATAGCTATGATGAGTTTGGAAACCTAGTCAATAAGAAAGAAACAGCTATTAGCTATGTTGCTTTACTTGATTTATTAAGAACCAAAGATGCCAATGGAATTTTTACTTCAGATCGACCCGCATCAACACCAGAGAATTATGATGCGGGGTTAAAATTATTAACGGATGCTCAATATAGAGAGACGAACTATTATTATGATAAGTTGGGTCGTGTTAAGTACATTATTGATGCATTGGGTTATGTGACCCGATTTAATCACAATGCCTTAAACAATGTAGTGAATACCGTGAAGTATTATGATGCGACCAGTTTAAGTCGCAGCAGTACTTTAGAACAGTTAAATACAGTTTATCTAGCTTCAACAGCACCACCTTATACTGTAACGGGTACGATCTATAGTGTGACTGGTCGTAAAGTTCTAGAGTTCAATGAAATGACCTTTTTTACTTATTATAGCTATGACGCACTAGGGAACGTGATTGCTAAAAAAGAATCGCCCTTGAATGTAGGGGAGTTGTTAGACCTTTTAAGAACCAAAGATGCCAATGGTGTTCTGACACCAAGACCTGCAACCACATTGGCAAACATTAATCAGGCGATTTTATTAGTCCCAGCAGCACAATTAAGAGAAACCCAATACTATTACGACAAGGTTGGGCGTTTAACTTATGACATCAATGCTTTGGGCTATGTCAATAATTATCGTTATGATGTCCTTGGTCAGTTGATTTCAAGTAAACAATCAAATCTCACGGCAAATAGCATTTTAGATTTACTCAGAACTAAAGATGCCAGTGGCAATTTCACTACACCCCGTCCTGAGCTCAATGCGGATAATCTAGAAAAAGCCTTTAAGCTAGTTCCGATTGCAAATTATAAAGAGAGCTATTCCTATTATGATAAGGATGGTCGCCTCAATTACAGTATTGATGCAATGGACTATGTGACCCGTTATAGCTATGATGCTTATGATAATGTAATCAGTACAATTCGCTTTAAAGCTGCAACGACCTTAAGTCGCAGCAGTACTTTAGCGCAGCTGGATGTTGCCTTTAAAACGGCCACGACGTTGCCTGCCCATACCCTGATTCAATATGGTTATGATGCCTTAAACCGCAAGATCAAAGAGACCGATGCCGAAGGCTTCTCGGTTGAAACAGGCTATGATGCGTTTGGGAATACCATTTGGGTCAAAGACAAGCTGGGGAATAAGGGCTATTTCTATTATGATGCCCTGAATAGAAATACAGCTAAAATTGATGCTGCTGGATATTACACCTTCTACTCCTATGATGCGTTTGGGAATCAGTTGTATGAAGGAAAATATTTAACACCTGTGAGTGGCTTAGATAAGATTGAAGGTGCGAATGGTCTGTGGAATGCAGTAAAGGTGGTTCCAACCAGTACAGAAGCAGCTCCGACAACACAACCTTACCTGAATTACGGTACTCTATATACGCTTACGAATACGTACCAATATGATAAGTTAAATCGCAAGATTAAAATCACTGATGTACTAGGGAACTATGAAGAATACACATATAATAATGGTTTAGCCCAACCTGCAACTTACCGGAATAAGTTGGGTGGGGTGTATAGCTATGTCTATGATCGTTTAGGTCGTTTGATTCAAGAAACATTACCAGAAAAATCAGCAAACTCTACTGTTATCAATACCTATGAATATGATGCTTTTGGTAATAGAACCAAATTGACTGAAGCGAAGGGTTTAACAGAACAACGTGTTTCGGTCTATCAATATGATGCGTTAAATCGTTTAACCACCAAAGTAGGTGAAGCAGTTGATGTTGTTCAGTTAAAAGCATTAGATCCAAACAAACCTGATCTTAAAAACAAAGTGATTACGACAGGTGTAATTCCGCGAGAAAGCTATCAATATGATGGCTATGGCAATCAGATTTTAAAGACGGATGCGAATGGTGCTAAAATCTTTAGCTACTATGATAACAATGGCCGCAAAATATTTGAAATTAGCCCAGTGGGTCAACTGACGCAATGGGAATATAATGCCGATGGTCAAGTCACTAAATTAAAATCTTATGAAACGGCTGTTTCATTACCTGCTCTAGCGGGTGAAACATTGCCTGTTGCACCAGCGGGTAATATCCGTGTTGTAGAGTATGGCTACGATAAAGTAGGTCGTCAAATTCAGGTGAAGACTCCAGATGTTTATACCTATGATTATGATGTAGATGGAAAAGGTGGTTTGCTTAAGCAAGATGCGATTGAAAAGAGTTACTATGATGGTAATGGCAATCTTATCCGTGTTGAAGATGCGAAAGGGGGGATCACTTACTATTATTATGATGCGATAGGTCGCAAGGTATTCACCGTTAATGCGGGTGGCTTTGCCACACAATGGACCTATGATTATGATGTCACCAATCAGGTAAATACCTTAACTGAAATCAAGTATGCGAAAGGGCTTTCATCAGACCTCAAATCTTTACAATTCAATCAAGTAAAAGCACTGCTAATTGTAGATACGAACAATGATCGTAAGACCCTAACGACATTTGATCGTAAAGGACGCGTCAGTAAAACTGAACTATTTAATGTCAAATATACCGACGGCACGACCACCAAGGTGGGGAATAGTGGCACCAGTTTTACTTATAATGGTTTAGATCAGGTTCTAACCAAGACAGACATTACTGGTACGGTGAGAACCGACTATGACAAGTTGGGTCGAGAAACCTTACGCACCTTTGGGGAATATAAAGATAGTAATAATGTTGCGGTGAAACAACGTATTGCCAGTGTTTATAATGGTTTAGGGCTACTCTCGAGTAGTTCGGTGTTGGGCGCCAATGATGCAGTTACGACCGATGACCGTGTGACCCAGTACGGTTATGACAAGCTGGGTCGTCTCATTAAAGAGACTAATGGTAATATTGGCCATAGCGTAAACTATGCCTATGATTTAGCGGGTAACCAAACTTGGGTGAGTACGGATCGTAAGACCAACTCAACGGTTTTTAAAACAGATGAAACCTTAATTGAATATAATCAATTAGGCAAAGAAACGGTTCGACGCGTGAATGAAGGATCACGTCCATCCCCAAGTGGTACAGCCGTTGCATGGAAGACGCTAGAGCAACGTGAAACACGCTATAACGTCTTTGGGGAAATCACTGGAAAACGTTTAGTCAATCCAAATAGTACGACTAAAATGACAGATTCGTGGCAAGAAGTCACGGAATACAATAACCAAGGTAAGGTATGGAAGAGCAATGCCAATAATGGGGTGACACGTTATTACCTATATGACAAAAATGGCAATGCGACCTTACAGTTGGACACCACAGGTTCAAGCACAATCGCAGCAAAAACACCGGATCAACTTAAAAATCTGACAGGTGTTACCTATACAGAGACAGTCTATGACAAACATAACCAAGTAGTTGCAGTCCGCCAACCTAAGTTCAGTCAAGACAGTTTAGATACGACTTTAAACCTGTTTAGTCAGACCATTTCGCGAACTATAGAGAAGTCGACGGTTGCTTTAACAGATAATAGTAGTAGCGCAAATAAGCTGAGTTTTAATGCCGATACACAAAAGTTGAGTATTCAGGCGAATGCACAAGCCAAACGCTTGGTGATCAAATACTGGCCAACGGGTAGTACAGCAACCGTAGATAATACGTTAGCGATTGACATGCAGGCAGGTGCAACAGCTGGTGCTTTTGTACTAGGTATTTCAGCGATAAAAGCGAATGCTAATTTTAACTTTAGTTACAGTAGTACTGATGCAAAGGGAACGGTTTTAGAGAGTAGTACAGGGACGATTAAACGCTCAGTGAACGTTGTTGATATGTTCTCAGGTGGAAGTGTATCAGCTCAGTCCATGAATTTACCTAATACAGCAACGAGTACTCCAATTGCAACAATGAGTACCAATTCAGTTGAGGCTACTTTAGAAACTACCTATAGTTTAACTGAGGTAGTAACTATATCGCAGCAGGTAGTGAATGGCACACAAAAAACATGGGTTGGTTCAAAAGAGGATTATATTAATAGTTTGACTATAAAGTTGCCAGAGCTTAATAGTTATAATGGAAACTTCGTTGTTAAAATTAAGATTGGGGCTACAGAGATTGTAAAAACTTTTTCTAGTAATGCTACAGTTGCTATTATTGATGGAATTAATAGTTTTGTATCTGGGCAAAAAATTACAATTCAAGTTACAAAAAAACATAATGATAAAGAGCTGGAATTAGCAAACTATAATTTTACATGGAAAGCCGTAGAAACTTTCAATCAAGTCGAAGATGCAAATACTCCATCGTCGAATTTATTTTTAAATAATTTTCAATTAAAAGATGGGAAATATTACAAAAATATTAAAACAGCACAGATTTCTTCTATTAATGCTATTCGTAGTAAATATAGTACGCTTGTTTTTAATAATTTCCCCCCAAATGTTACTCAATTTACATTTTATATAAAATACCCAGGTAAAGCTGATTGGTATGATTTTTCTCAGAGTGCAATACGTCCATTTATTGATGGAAATGGGTATGCAGCTTATGTAGGGAAAGGCTTAGTTGGTGAGAAATATGAATTCCAATATTTTGGATTTGATGGAACTGGGAAAAAGGTAGTTGGTGGCACAGGAAGTTATACTTATATAGATGGATCTTCAACACCAATTGTTACAAGTCATTCAAAATTATCTACTAATGAAAATCTCTACCTGAGCTCTAAAGCTTCTATTGCGAGCTCTATAAATGATATTGCTGTTATCGAAAATAATAAACTGAAGTTAAAAAATCAAAAGCAAAATACTAGTGACGTTATTTTGGTTGTGGATGGATTTGCTATCTTTATGGAGAAGAATACAGTCATTAATGGTCAGTTTGATATAGATTTAACAAAATTACAAATAGTTTTTGGTTCGCCAACAGCACCGATTCCATTAAATAGTGGTGAATATATTGCATTAGATATAAACGGTAATGTGGTCAATAGGCAAAAAATTATTTTTTCAAATTCTTCTTCATCTGGTGTTATAGCTACCCCTGTTAATATAGAAGGGAATGGTTTTTTAATTACGGCTTATAATGATATTTATGATGCTTACAATCGATATGTTGGTCTGAGATATCCAGTATCTCCGACTACTAAAAGCAAAACGCCATATTTTTATTTTTTTAATCAAAAAAATAGTAAATATATTGCTTCTTCGGCTGTTTTAGAGGTTTTTAATGAGTATGATCCTTATAATCTTGGAGGGTCAAGGTATTCATTCTCTTCAGGAGATACTCCTGGACTACTTTATTGTTCATGGAATGGGAGTGATGTTGCTCGTAATGCAGGTGAATATACATTTAGGTTGAGGTCTATAAGTAAAAATGAGCTTGGTCAGGATGTTGAAGTGAATTCAGTCATAGGTGGATTTACGGTTACTGGTAGAGAAGCCTCGAATTCAATAAGTAAACTTAATCTAAAATCTTATGTTTCTCAGGAATATGCAAGTAATAAAATTGTATTGTCAGGCCAACCAACAGGCAGTAATAAAATAACGGTTAAATATGGTTTTGATCCAAATAATTTAGAATATACTGATACATTAACCATCAGCTCAAATGGAACAGCAACTCTAGATGTCTCAGATGTGATAACTAAAAACTTAGTGGGTAAAACATCTATTTATTATAGCTATGAAACACTCGACGCTTCAGGAAAAGTGATTAATCGAGCAAATGGTTTTGTAAGTGTAGGATTGGATGGTGGAAATAATTTACATAATAGTGGATTAACAGATCGTTGGATTGATCTACAACCAGCGCAAAATAATGGCGTCAAAATGGAAGTTTACTATCGTAAACGTGAGGTTGATGCTAATGGAGATTTTATATCAAATCCTATTGATCTAGTCTCAGAAAACAAGCCTCAATTCGATACAGTTACTCTAATCCCACAAAATGGAATATATCGGTGGGATATTAATAATCTATTAACTAACAGTAGTTATGAATACTTTTATCAACTTTATGATGTGAGTGGCGAAGTCATTGCTTTTGTTCCAGGTAAAATTACAATTGACAATAAAGGTAATGGTGATATCCAGCAAAAGAAATGGACTATCAATGGGTCAGGTAATGAAGAAAACCAAATTATTCGTAGCCAAAACTACAATGCCTTTGGTGAAATTATTAGTGAGACCGATGGCAACGGAAATACTACAATTTCAAGCTATAACACGCTTGGAAAATTAATTGAAAAGAAATTACCAACTGTTGATATTCGTAAAGCAGATGGTACGGTTGTCCAAGGTAATCCTACGCTTGAATATGGCTATGACCTGGCTGGAAGACTTTTGGTCACTAAAGATGCCAATGGCAATATTAATAAACAAAGCTACATCAATGGTCGTAACCTCGAAACAGGTGATTGGCTGGTGGCCACGGAAACCCATGCTGATGCTGGTCAGGTGATTAATGGCTATGATACCTTCGGCAATCTGAAAGCTCGAACCAATGAAAATGGGGTTAAAATAGATTACTACTATGATATCAGTGGTAACCTTACCCAAATGACCAAAGCAGCACGTACAGCAGGCAGTGCTGGTGCGGAATTAATCACGATATCGGGAGTACAAAAAGCGCTAACCGATACCTTTGGTTATGATGAATTAGGTAATCGAATTACTGTCACCAATGCATTGGGTAATGTAGTTACAACTGAATATGATGCCTTAGGTCGAGTAGTTCAAACAAAAACTGCTGAAGGCGTAGTAACCAATGTTGACTATGCTTATGATGCTAATATTCTGAATATCAATGGCACCAAAGGTGGAATTACACGTACTGAAACCGATGTCTTGGGTAAAACGATTATTGATGAACAGGACTACTATGGACGCAATGTCAAACATACCGATAAAGGTGGACATGTCTTTAGTTATACTTTTAATGCAGGCGGTTGGCTGACCAAACAAATCAATACTCAAGGTCAAAATATTGATTATACTTATTATTCAAATGGTTATGTAAAAGAAATAAAAGATAATAGTTTAAGTGTTTTAACGACATATCGTTATGACGACAATGGCAATCGTATTGAAGAGCGTTACCAAGATCTTAATACAACAGTAGGTGAGCCACGCGTCTTCCAAAATGCGTTGATTGGCTACGATTCACTTAATCGCAAGATCAGTGTACAAGACCAATCCTTCAGTATTCACTATGACTATGATGCTAATGGTAACATTCTTCACATGTTGGCAAACTATCGTGATGTTATCAACACAGGACCAAAAACCCAAGACTTCTGGTATAGCTATGACAGTATGAATCGATTTACTGTCAGTATGGGGAAATTGAATAGTACGAGCAAGCAAGTCGAACGTGGTGATACAGGAGTTAAGATTGAATACGACAAATTAGGACAACGCCTGTCAGCGGACTATGGAAAAAATGCCCTAAACTCAAGCAAAGCCCATAAAGAAAGCTATACCTACACGACGGATGGTTATCTAGAAAAAGTAGAAAATCAGGACTATGACAGTGCTGGTGTTGTTTTAGGAGCGAAATACATCCTCTCTACTCGTTATGCAGATGAATTGGGCCGTGTTAAAAAATATGTAGAGAATAAAGAAAACAGCAATACTGAGGCTTATCAAACGACGATCACGGATTATAACAACGACAACCAAGTCAGTAAGCAAACCAAGACGGGTAGTAATGCTGGGCTAACGACTTACAACTATTATGCTGACAAAGTAACGCTAGACAGCACGGTTATGGAGCCAAGCACAGGGTCGGTGCAAACCACCAAATATGAATATGAATGGTGGGATTCAGCGAAGCAGCAAAAAATAACCACGACGACCAATGTCAATAACAATCCTCTGACAGGTACGACTGATTTTTATTATGATGAAAATGGGCATATTCGTGCTTTTTTAGATAACCAAAACGGTCAGAGTAAACGTTTCGCTACATATATCAATAACTCGCAAGGTATGGTGTTGCAACGTAATGAGTTAATTAACAACTCAATGAATCGCTACCGTAATTTCTATTATGTTAATGGGCAGCGCGTTGGTGATTTAAGTAATGATGGTCCATCACGTGAAGACTACGTTCAAAGTATCCAAAACAGTCGAGCAACGCCAACTCAAGCCAAAGATTTTAAACCGATTTCATCAGCAGATTTTGATCAGAACTTTGAGCCGATCAACGCGCAGTATCCATCGAGTGCTCCAACTAACTATGTGGTGAACAACGGAGATACCCTGCAAAGCATCGCTTTGTCGGTATGGGGTGATGCTTCGATGTGGTACATGATTGCGGATCTGAATGGCTTAAGTCCATCGGATAAATTGACAGCAGGTCAGGTACTCTCGATTCCGAACAAAGTCACCAATATCCACAACAACAGTGAAACCTTTAGACCGTATAATCCGGGTGAAGCGATTGGGGATACCCAACCGACCGTCCCAAGTCCGCCACCACCACCGAAACCGAAGAAGAAGTGTGGTGGTATTGCCCAGATTGTGATGATTGTCGTGGCAGTGGTTGCAACGATTTATACTGCGGGGGCTGCGGCAGGTTTGATGGGAGCAATCACAACAACGGGGAGTGCATTTGGTTTAAGTGCATTTGGTACAGGCTTAGCTGCTTTATCGGGAACTGGCATGACACTAGGATATGCTGTTGGTGCATCGATGATAGGTGCAGCAGTAGGTAGTGCAGCTTCGCAGTTGGCTGGTAAAGCAATGGGAGTCGTGGATAGTTTCTCATGGTCGCAAGTCGGGATATCCGCATTAACAGCAGGTGTGACAGCGGGAGTGGGAGGGGTAATTTCGGCGGCAGGGTCAGCAGCACAAACTGCAAATCAGGCCAGTTGGGTGACTAAAGCCGCGGCAACAGTCAAAAATGCAAATTGGGCTGTTAAAGGAGCTGTGTACGGCACAATCAACTATGGTTCGAATTATATTGCTAATCAAGTGTTTGGCAATAACCAAAGTTTTAGTTGGAATGCTTTGGGTTCTTCAGTTGTTGCTTCTGTAGCTGCATCTGGTATGGGGGCAAGAGGGGTATTTGATGGTTTAGGTGAAGCGGCTAGGCCTTATGCTTACTCTTTAGTAGGTGCGACTACGGCAGCCACGATAGATGATAAATGGTTTGGTGGAGCAAGACCAGATTATTTAAATGTTTCAATGGCAGCGATAGCAAATACAGTGGGTAGACAGTTTGGGGAAAATGCTGAAGGGTGGTTTGATACCAGTAATAGTAATGATATGGTTAAAAATTTTAACGAAGATGAATTTCTACGTCTAGAAAGGGAGCGTTCAAAAACTAGACCTTTATTGGCAGATGCAAGTTATAAAAGTGGAACAGTTTCAGATACGGTTTTGGTGTTGCAAACTATATTGCCAACTATTAATGTGACGCCTAGAGGTAGTTGGATAGGTGATGCTAATATTGAAAATGCTCTAGAAGGGGTTGGTAGCTTCTTTAAATATGCGAGTAAATTTACGCCATTAGGTTTGGTTCAACAGGATATTCCACTTGTTGCAAATGCTGCGAGATCAGTTCAAACCTTTATGAACAATCGAGTAGCTGATATTACGGATGTACGAGATCATGGTAATTCTGCAGGAATGGTCGTTGGTGCAGCAGTTTCTCGTCCATTTTTGCGTATGCTACAAGGAGCGGTTAATGGAGCTGCTGGTTTAGTTGAGCTAGGAACAGACCCAAATTCAAGAGCAACAGCATGGTCAGGAATTAAGACCTTTGCTGAGCATCCGATTGATAATACTGCAACAGGTGCTTCAAATTATTGGAATAATACTTCATGGAATGAGAAGCTTGAGGATGGTTTTGTAGGGCTTTATGGCGCTGGATTAAGTGGCGGAACAAAGTTAATTTCACGGTTTGATACGAGTCCTCATATACAATCACCTTTATATTTTGATACTAGTGCTGGTCGATTGAATAGTGGATTGCCTATTGAGTTGAGAAATCCAATAGTTAAAGTGGGTGAAAATAGTTCAGTTCCTAATTTTGCGGAAATGGAGTGGAGCCCTATTTCTGAAATAGCTTCAAGCAAACTAACTTCAGATATTCTAGTGGAAAAAGGGAGTGGATCGATATTATATGAGGGGCTTGATCATTTAAATAGACCTACTGGAGCTTATGCAAGTATTACACCAGATATGTTAAAAACGGGAACTCCTGCTAATTCTAGAATTAGTCCACCTGGTTGGGCTGGGAATGGTATAAAATTCAATCAGGCAAGGGGGCACTTAATTGGGAATCAACTAGGAGGAAGTGGAGATATTGCAGAAAACTTGGTAACACTACAACAGAATTGGACTAATAGTCCTGCTATGCGTGGGTTTGAGGGTCAAGTAAGAAAAGCGGTTGAAGCAGGAGAAGTAGTGCAATATTCTGTTAAACCAATTTATAATGGAGAAAACGTAATTCCGACAGCTGTAACCTTGTCAGCTAAAGGGAATAAAGGATATTACCTTGATATTTCAATATTAAATCCAATAGGGTATGCTAAATGAGTATTGATGATCTTGTAAAAGAAATGCTACCGCCAAAGGAACCATCAGAGGTTCCTAATAACCTTAATAATCAATTATGGGATACGATAGAGAGTAAGTTAGGATTAGTAATACCAAATGACTATAAGGAATTTATACAGATTTATGGGTCTGGTTCCATTGATAGTTTTTTAACAATTTTTAATCCATTTTCAGAGAATATAAATATTAATCTAATTGATCAATTGTATGTTCAATCAGAAGTTTATAAAGATCTAAAATCATATGGAGAGGAGGTTCCTTATGATTTCTTCCCTTTAAAAAATGGTATTTTACCATTTGGTATGACTGATAATGGGGATGTGCTTTTTTGGCAAGTAAATGATCTTCCAAAAGAATGGAATGTTATTATAAATGAAGCTCGTTCATCCAATTGGGATGTATTAAAAATATCTATGACTGATTTTCTACTCGGGATTTTGCAGCGAAAAGTAGTTTGTAATTTTTTCCCTTCCACTTTTCCGAGTAAAGAACCTAGTTTTGAACAATTTTAGTAAATAATAATGCTGAAGAGTATAACTAAATATTCACAGACCTATTTAAGTTTATCTAATTAGGTTTTTATCTTAATGAATTAAGATGGTCCAAAAGTTCAAGGAAGAAGCTAGCTTAATTTCTTCCTTTATTAAATGAAAATAAATTAATGTGGCCCATTTTCATCATCAATCGTATCTAGGTACGCACCTAAAAAGCCAGTGAGCTTTTTCTGCTCGGTTGGTGCATTCGTAGATTCAGCTTTAGTTTGAGTGAAGTTATTTGCCTGTGGAGTCTCTGTAGCATTCGTTGTAGGTGCAACGAGCGGTGCGCTAGCAGCTGCATGCTCAACTTGTGCAATGACACGTTTAATATCATTGTTCAGTGCATCATTAGAACAAACTGCAATCCCTTCTTGGAAATGATGAATTGCGTCACTAGTTTGCTCTTTAAACAGGGCTAAATAACCAAGAGAAAAAGCTGCAAGCGCGGGATCGTGTGAACTCAATGACAAACTGCTAAAAAGTTGCTCTGCTTGCAGCGTCTGTTGGGTTTGTAGATGCAATAGACCAAGTTGGAACTGAGCAATATCAAAAGTTGGATTGATTTTTATTGCATGTTGTAGGGTGGTAATTGCACGTTCAAATAACCCAATTTCTGCATATTGCATGGCTAGAAAATAACAAGCAGCGCCATGTTCTGGTTGAACATTTAATAATTCAGTTAAATAACGAATTGCAGAGTGAGCATCTCCATGTTCACTGGCATGAATAGCAAGCTTGAGTGTTTCATCTGCATCGAAAGGGGATAAAAATTCATTCATGGACATCTTCTTTTTAATTTAAGTGTTTTGGAAAATCAGAATGCTGAGCTAGCCATTCATTGACAAGCGTTTGTCCAGAGCGATCACTACTTGGTGCTCTTCTGATCAAGATACTATTCATCTTTTGTTGAGCAGCTTCAGATGATCCCTGATTATTCAGTAAAACATATTCAGCGAATGTTGCTGCCATACTATGTTCATCTAGCTCAAAAGCTTTTTTGATCCATTGTTTTGCTGCTACCGTATTATGGCGCATGGCTTCAACAACAGCGATGCCACCATAACTATCTGCAAATTCGGTATTGAGAGGTAATGCAATTTCAAATGCCCAAGCTGCTTGCTCAATATTATTTTTGAGAACATAACACCAACCCAAGACTTGCCACGTACCGACGTGATCTTTCATATATTCAACAGCTTTAAGTAGGTATTTTTCAGCCTGATCAATATTGGTTTCATAGAACTCAAGTTGGCCTAAACCAGACCATGCCCGCCCTGATTGAGGGTGATGCTCTAAAATCAAATTAAAATTATTGTGAGCATCGGAGATGTTACGGTCATTCAATTGAATTTCAGCCAAAGCTAATAATGCTTCAAGCTGAAAGGGTGCAATAGTGAGCGCCTTTTGTGCTGTTTCTTTGGCTTCTGAATAGTCGGAAAGATTATGATCTATTTCGTATTGGAGTAAAGCCAGATTTCCTAATGCTTCTGCATGTAGTGGGTTTAATGCAATTGCTTTTTGAAGTGCTGAAATTGCGTCTTCTGGTTGTTCTAAATGATGCATCACTTTTGCGTAGAGAACATAAGTATCGGCATTGAGTGTTGTCGCGGTTGCGATTAATGGCTCTAAGAGCTGTTGAGCTTTTTTGTATTCGCCTAAGTAAAGCTGAGCATATGCAAGATTGTGAACAACGGTTGCATTTGCGGATCCAGTCTCTAGCGCATGCTCCCCAAAAATAATAGCATCCTGAAATTTACCTAGTTGTAAACAAACCAAGCTGGCTAGACTACTTACTTGAGGCTCATGAATATTTTGAGTTTGAATATGCACTAACATTCGCTTGAGCGTATCAACCTGATTTTCGGCCAAACTTAGTTCAAGAATTGATGTAATTAAATGAGTGTTTTTAGGATCTTGTTCTAAAAAACCAAGCCATCTTTGAAGTTGACTCGAAGAATCTGATGGAGTAATTGCTGTCATAATACGAAAGAATGCCTGTATTTTTATAGCAATAGCATAAGATATATATATGAGTTTGAGAAGAAATAATATTCGTTAAAATATATTTGTTTGTTTGCATGATTTCGTTAAAATAAGCGCTGTTTGGAGCGTATGCAATGAATCAAGACCAACTCTTATATTTATTAAAAGAAACATTATTAACAACAGCTTTGGTTGCTGCGCCTGTGTTATTGGCAATTATGATCATTGGGCTTATTGTCAGTATTCTGCAAGTTGCGACACAAATTCAAGAAATGACCTTAACCTTTATTCCTAAATTAATTGTTTCTGTGGTTGTGCTGTTAGTTCTAGGAAGTTGGATGATCAATCATTTACGCGCCTTTGCAATAGAGATGTTTCTTAAAGCAGCTAATTTTTAAATGCTTATGTTTGGCTTTTTAGAATTTACAACGGTCTTGTTATTGTCCTTACGCTTGTTACCTCTTTTTGTGGTTATGCCGATAAATGTATTTAGCAAAGCCCCCTTACTTTTTAGGTTAATCATTGTATTAGCGCTTGCAATTATCATGGCTGGTTTAGTGCCAATTGATGTGAAAATTTTAACAATTTCATTGGTTTTAAGTGAATTTTTATTAGGTGTTGTCATTGCTTTTAGCTTTCACACTGCATTTGCAAGCTTGGATTTGGTTGGGAAATTGCTAGATTTACAAATCGGGATCAATACGGCTGGTATCTTTAACCCCTCTTCGAGCCATTTAGGAGGCGTTATTTCTGATCTCTTAATTGCAATTGCCTGCGTTTTATTTTTTATACTCGATTTGCATTATACCTTGTTACAAGGTTTGGTTGCATTATTCAAAATAGTGCCTTTAGGTACATTTGATTTTCATTTGCTTAATATAAAGAAATTGATTTCTGTCATGGGGGCGCAGTTCATTTTCGCATTCATTATCTTACTTCCTGTCATACTCGGTGTTTGGTTAGTTGATTTGGCTTTTGCAGTCATGTCTAGATCAATGCCACAAGCCAATATTTACTTCTTGGCGCTCCCTGTTAAATTTGTTGTAGGACTAATGCTGCTCATGTTCAGTATGCCAATGATTGTTCAAAATATTCCTCGACTTTTTGAACAACCCTTGAAGCTTATTTTGTCTTAAGCTGAGGGAGGATAAACAATGGATGATCAACAAGAAAAAACTGAACAGGCAACGCCCTATAAGTTAGAACAAGCGAAAAAAAAGGGCAATGTTGCAAAAAGTATGGATTTATTATCCTTTGTGATTATTGCGACTTTTATTGCGGGATTTGCCATTTTATCAGGCAAGATAGCCTTAGAACTGGTTCGGCAGACTACTTGGTGGTTAAGTCATGCAGATATGTTGGTTCAGAATAATTTATCCAATGCTGCATATTTAGGTGGGAAAAGTTTATCTAAGATAATAAGTGTAATTTTTCCTCTAATTTTTATGCTTATTGTTGCAGCCATAGCCATCAGCCTTTTTTATAGCGGTTTTGTTTTTTCATTTACCGCATTAAAACCTGACTTGAATCGGTTAAACCCAGTTAAAGGTCTAAAAAAGATATTTTCTAAAAGGATATTTGTTGAAGTTCTAAGAGTGGTAATTAAAGGATTACTTTTCTTTGTAGTTACATATTTTGCGATTCTTCATATTATTCAACAATTGACGAGTCATCTATCTAGAACACCACAAGCAATTGGCTTGGCATTCAGTCAGGCGACAATTACTTTGATGTTGAGTTTGGTTGCAGTAATGGCGGCTTTTGCAATTTTTGATATGTGGTATGCCAAGCGGGAGTTTTCTCGTCAAATGCGTATGAGTCAGAAAGAGGTTAAAGATGAATATCGCCATCGAGAGGGCAGTCCAGAGTTAAAATCGAAGCGTCGTCGTAATCAACAAGAATTTTTTTCTAAAGTAAAAGCGATTTCTCAAGTAAAGAAAGCAGATGTTGTGATTATTAATCCAACTCATTATGCGGTTGCATTAATTTATCAGCCAGAAAAAATGCAAACCCCTATTGTTTTAGCTACAGGAACAGGTATGCTTGCGCACATGATTAGGCGTGTTGCTCGGAAACATCAGGTTCCAATATTACATCGTCCAATTGTTGCTAGATATATCTATGCGAACTGTGCGATTAATCAACCGATACCGACAGAAATGCATAATGATGTTGTGGATATTTATCGTTGGGTGATTGCACTACCAAACTCAAAGTTGAAGCTGTAAAAGATGATAGATAAAAAGAAACTAAAATTTGAATTTTACAATCTAGCATTAGTAATCGGGGTTATTGGCATCTTATTGGTGCTATTTACACCTATACCTACGTGGCTTCTAGATTTTTTATTGCTTACAAATTTTGCGGCAGCATTGCTTATTTTATTATTGGCTTTAGATACAGAGAAGCCTTTAAGTTTTTCTACTTTTCCTTCTTTATTATTAATTACTACATTATTCCGTTTGGCTTTAAATATTTCATCAACCCGCCTTATTTTAGATCATGCTGATGCAGGGAAAGTTATTGCTGCTGTTGGTCACTATATGGTGGCAGGCAATTTAGTTGTTGGCTTTGTTGTTTTCTTTATTCTCGTTGTCGTTCAATATATTGTGATTACCAATGGTGCACAACGTGTTGCTGAGGTCGCTGCTCGTTTTACATTAGACTCGTTGCCAGGAAAGCAAATGAGTATTGATGCTGACCTAAATATGGGATTAATTGATTCTGAAGAAGCAAAACGTCGTAGACATCAGTTGGAACAGGAATCTAACTTTTATGGTGCTATGGACGGTGCTTCAAAATTTGTAAAAGGCGATGCGATTGCTGGTGTTGTTATTATTGTTATTAACATCATCGGAGGGCTATCCATTGGAATATGGCAACGTGGTATGGGCTGGTCAGAGGCTTTACAACATTATTCGCTACTGACGATAGGTGATGGCATTGTAACCCAGATCCCATCTTTAATAATTTCAGTTGCGGCTGGTATTATCATCACAAGAGCTGCAACAGATACTCGTTTGGGCGAAGCTTTGGGAAATCAGTTTTTTGCCTATCCACAAACGATTATGATCGTGGGCTTAACCCTGATGATAATGTTGTTTTTACCTGGTTTGCCAGTTATTCCTATTTTAATTTTATTACTCATTCTTTCAGCAGCCGTTTGGTATTCAATTAAATATAAGAAAAATGCCAAAGATTCTATGTCGAATACTGAGGATGAAAATCTTGATGAGTCTAATCAAGAGTCTAAAAAGTCAAATGACCTGAAGCCATCAGCATTTGAGTTAAAAATTAGCTCAAATTTAGAGTCTTATTTATTAGGTGAGTCAAAATCTCTTTATCAACGATACAATGGTTTACAAAAGCAACTCTCGCAAGATCTAGGTATTTTCTTACCGAAGCTATCTATTGTTGTGGATAAAAAATTACAAGAAAATCATTATCAAATTTTGATCTATAGTGCTGTTGTTGCAAGAGGAAGTGTAAATTATCTAAAGGTACTCGCAATAAACTCTGGTAATGCTGCCATGGATAGTATAGTGGGAGAGGAAACAAAAGAACCGACTTATGGTTTACCAGCTTTATGGATTGAAGAAAACCAAAAGCAACAAGCAAAAGCATTGGGTTTCACAATTGTAGATCCTGAAACGGTAATCGTGACTCATTTATCTGAAAATATTAAACGCTATCTCAGTGAATTTTTAACGCGAGCTGAAACTGAAAAGTTAATTCAATTGCATAAAGATAGTATGGGAACTTTATTGGATGAACTGATTCCAGCAGTTTTAACCTATTCAGATATTCAAAGAGTTTTGCAATTATTGCTTAAAGAACAAATCAGTATAAAAAATATAGAGAAAATTCTTGAGGTATTGGTTGATTTTGGTCGTGTAAATAAAGTTCCAGAAGAATTAGCTGAAAAAGTAAGAGAGCGCTTAGGATCGATTATTTATGAGCGTTTTCTTGACACTGAGGGGACATTGCAAGTCATGACGATTGCACCTGAGTTAGAAAGCCATATGCTCGCGATGGTGAGAGTGAATAATGAAAGCATGTTACCACCACAATATATCGATAAGTTTTTAAGAAGTGTCGTACAAGAAACAGAGAAACAACTCGCCAATAATGTACAACCTGTTTTATTATGCTCGCCTGCGCTTAGACGGCCTCTTAGAGCGATGATTTCTCGAGCTATTCCTCATGTTGAAGTTTTATCAATTGCTGAGTTGGGGCAGTTTATTCAAGTCTCTTCAGCAGGCATTATCTCAGTTCAAGACTTTCATTCAATGGAGGCGACTGTATGACCGATCCAATTATGCAGCTTGCGCATGTGATTCAGCAGGAATTCAATGCATTAAAAACAATTTCGCAGAATACTGCGAATATCAATACAGTTGGATATAGAAGTGAGAATGTCTTTAGTACGCTTACATCATCATCACCTACAAAAACATTTTCTGATTTAGGGCAAAGGCAAACAACATCTTACCTAAATTCAAATAATGGTTCATTTGTAGATACAAATAGAGAGCTTGATTTTGCTTTGTCAGGTAAAGGTTGGTTTGTCGTTGCGACAAATGATGGCTTTTCACTTACTCGAGATGGACATTTTCATGTTGATAAGAATGGTTCTTTGCTTACACGTCAAGGGTTATCAGTTTTAGGTGAAGGTGCAAAACCAATAGTTATTGCTGAAAAGAATTTGGAAACTTTAAAAGTTGATTCAAATGGTTATATTCATAATGCTGAAAATGATTCTGCTATAAATCAAATTTTAGTTGTTTATGCAGAAAGTGATGATGTTAAAGCTGAAGGAAATGCATTATATTCAGCATCAGCAGTAAAACAAGCTGATCAAAGCCAGTATCAGATTTTTCAAGGTAAATTGGAACAATCTAATGCTGTTATGAGTCAGGATATGGTTAAAATTATGGAATTATCCAGACATATTGAGAGTTTACAACGGGCAGTAAACACATATGATAATTTATTGGATAACGGCATAAATCAATTGGGGAAATAAAATGATTGATGCAATTAGTATTGCAAACTCAGGTTTGCTTGCTCAGCAAAAGTGGTTAGACACAATCTCTAGTAATATTTCGAATATGCAGACAATGGGCTATAAAAAAGAAACTGCACAGTTTGCCAATCTTGTTGCGATTAATAATAGTAATAATACTCTTTCAGAACAAGGTATTGGTGTGTCCTTGGCACAGACTTATACTGATTTTAAAAATGGTGATGTGCAAACAACAAACCAGCCATATGATTTTGCAATCCAAGGTAAGGGGTTTTTTGAGATTGAGCAGGCTGATGGAAGTTTAGCATATACAAGAGTTGGACAGTTTCATGTTAATGCAGATGGGCAACTTGCGTTGGCGGGTGGGCAAGCTTTAACTGCTGATATCCGCATACCGCCAGATGTTGAGCGAATTGTTTTAGCTGCTGATGGTACATTAAATGGAAAAGTCATTGGTACTGGTGAAGAAATAGAATTGGGTAAAATAGAACTCGTTCGCTTTGAAAATGATAGCCAATTGAAAAAACTTGGTAATGGTTTATATGCCGCTTCTCAGTCTAGTGGCGAACCAGAATATGGTGAGTTGCGTAAAGATGGAATGGGTGTTGTTCTACAAGGACATTTAGAAATGTCAAATGTAGATTTGGTCAGTGAAATATCAAATCTAATCATGGCACAAAGGGCATACCAGTTAAATGCAAGAGTGTTGCAAGCTGGAGATCAGATTATGGAAACGATTAATAACTTAAGACGCTAATATGCGTTTAATAGTATTGATGATATGTATTGTGCCATTAGTGCAAATACAAGTTAACGCATGTGAAGGCCTGACTCACCAGCAGTTTGTTGATATGGCAAATAATTTAGTACAGGAGCAGCTTGAAAAAGAAAGTACTTCTAGATTATTTCCTTTATTTGCTGCTTCAGATCATCGGTATTCGAAATTGAAGTTAGTCTCTTCTATTTATCAGCCTAGAGTTGGTTTTGAAGTTTTAGATTGTGATCCATTAACAATGGGTAATAAAATTAAGGTTATGTGGTTTCGACCTGAAATTAAGAAAATGGCTTGGGTTTTTAAACAAAATGCGAGCCGTAATCAGTCTCTTGATAGTGTTTTAGTTGAATATCAAGAGATTGATGTTATCAAAGAAAGAGTTAATAATACTGCGCTTGCCGTAGGTCCATTTAATGAAAATTTTTGGTTAACCCAATCTGTAAAGTTAAATGAGCCTGTTTTAAAGCGACATTTGAAAGAAACTCCTTGGATCTATAAAGATCAGCAGGTTCGGGTTTTGGCTGTTTCAGATGGAATTACGATCGAAACGATTGGGGTTGCTCAACAATTCGGGCAATATTTAGATAAAGTTAATGTACGCTTACTGAGTAATAATCAACTTGTAAGAACTACTGTTATTAAAAAAGGAACGGTTAGAATTGATTAATAAAACTCTTTTAATTGTATGCGTTTTATTGACGAGTCATACATTAGCTCAAACTAGTTTGATTAATACTGATAATTATCAAGCTTTAACGAGTGATAGACGAGCAGTAAATATTGGCGATATCTTGACTATTTTAGTGGCGGAGTCTACATCCGCAAAATCATCTGTTGGAACGAATGCAAAGAATAAAACGAATTTATCTTTTTCAGCAAGTACCTTGACTGCTAAAGCAGATGCTGGTTTAGGTCTAGAAGGTGGTGCGAGTGGAGAAGGTAATACATCTAGACAAGGTCAATTGAAAACTGTTGTTTCCGTACAAGTCAAAGAAAAGCTTCCTAACGGGTATTTGAGGGTTGAGGGGAGTCAAGAAGCCATTATTAATAACGATAAGCAACTTATTCAAATAAGTGGTTTTATTAGACCAGATGATATTAGTTATGATAATACTGTTTACTCATATCGTTTAGCTGATGCAAAGATTAAAATAAATGGTAAAGGTGTTGCTGATGACGCTCAAAAACTTAGTATTTTTTATAAGCTTTTTCATTGGTTAAGAATAATATGAAAAAACTATTGATTGGATTAATAGGTTTACTTTTTTTAAATCCATCTGCTATTGCGGCAGGAAATATGGTGAGATTGAAAGACTTAGTTCGTATTCAAGATGACCGAGAGCATGCGTTAATTGGTTATGGGCTTGTTGTTGGTTTGTCTCGCAGTGGTGATTCAGATCGGAATAGTACGACGAGACAAGCTTTAGTAAATACCTTAAAGCATTTCAATGTGAATATAAATGAGAGAGATCTTAATTCTAGAAATACAGCAGCAGTCATGATCACTGCAAAAATGCCTCCATTTAGTGAGGTTGGAGATAAATTTGACGTTGAGGTTTCTTCGATTGGTGATGCGAGAAGTTTACTAGGTGGAACTTTAATTTTAACCCCTCTTTATGGGCCAGATAATAAATTATATGCTTTAGCACAAGGTCCACTGGTTGTGGGAGGATATTCATTTGAAGTAAACGGAAATGCAGCCCAGAAAAATCATTCTACAGTGGGGCGTATTCCTAAAGGTGCATATTTGGAAAAAGCTGTTGAGAGTAATATTCCACAAGATAAATTAGTACTTGTTTTAAACCAACCAGATTACACGACTGCAAATCGGATTGCCCAAGTAATTTCTAAACAAGGTGCAAATGTTCGAGTTATACATGCAGGTAAAGTAGAGATTTCTGTTAGTCCATATGTACAAATTCCTAATTTGATTGCAAGTATTGAGCGTCTCGAGGTGGAACCTGATCAGATTGCAAAAATTGTGATTAATGAAAAAACCGGGACGATTGTGGCAGGAGCAAATGTACGAATTAGTGAAGTTAATATTTCACAAGGAAATTTAAATGTAAAAGTGGATACTGAGTATCTAGTTTCACAACCTACGTTTATTGGTCGTAATTACAATAATAATATTTCAACAGAAGTAGTTCCTCAAACTGATTTGAAAGTGACTGAAAATACTGCAAACTTTGTATCGCTACCTAAAGGTGCAACAGTTGCAAGTTTAGTTCAGACATTACAAAAAATTCGTTTAAGTACAAGAGATATCATCACCATTATTCAAGCAATTAAAGATGCAGGTGCTTTAAATGCTGACTTAGTAATTCAATAGGAAATATGTTCCATGAATGATATTGTAAGTATTAGTCAAACTCTTGTAAATGCGATGAATATACAAGACATGCGTGTAAAAGTCGCATCTATGAATGTAGCAAATCTTAATGTACCTGGCAGTAAAGGGGTGTTTTTTGATTATAAGCATTTGATGAAAGATGTATCCTTACAAAACTTAGCTTATAATCAAATTAGCATGAGCAAATACCAAAGTAATATTCCTCTGAGTTCAATCAAACTTGATGAACAGACATTTGAAGCAGTTACTGCGAGCGGTCGTTATCAAGGGATTGCAGAAATGCTCAACAGGAGTTATGGCTTGATGCAATTAGCTATACAGGGGAAAGAGTTCTAATGCAACTTTCAACGAATATGTCGATTCAAGATGTAATTGCTTTTGGTTTAAAACATGAAAAGGCTAGAGTAGAAGCAGCAAGTTATAATATTGCTATTGCAAATGTGGCTTTACCTCATAAAGATGCGAGCTCTGTTCTACAAGTTAAGACACATCCCAATTTTCTTAATGATATAAAGAACAATGTGTATTTGGATAATGTGGCAAATTTTAAAACGAGAAGTGCTTATGAGCCTAACCACCCATTAGCAGATAGTAAGGGAATGGTATTTTATCCTGAAATTAATACAGCAACAGAGATGGCAACATTAGTTTCTGCGAGCAGAGCATATGATGCCAATATTCGTATTTTTAATAGTATTAAAGATATGACAGCTAAGGCTTATGAAATTGGAAAATAACTAGATGCACACTCTAGATGCAATAAATTTTGACCCGACTATAAAGTTGCCAAAGTTAGATACTAAATCAAATCTATCAACAGCAACAAAAGACATCAGTTTTTTAGACATGCTTAATCGTAATGATGAGTTGTATAAAAGTGCAACTGAGAAAGCGATGAAGTATGCTGCTGGAGAAAATATACCTGTACATGATGTCATGGTATCCATGCAAAATGCAAAGTTGTCATTTCAATTCGCTGTTCAAGTTAGAAATAAGCTAGTTGAGAGTTATCAAGAAATTACACGTATGCAAATCTAAGCAGCTAGTTAGAGTAAGAGAAAGAATGAATTTTTGGGGTAGAAAGTCTGCTTTTTTTATAAGTGGAATTATTATTGTAATTCTTGGATTCATTGGCGCATGTTGGTGGTTTTTAAAGCCAACTTATGTACCTTTGCTACAACAGGAAAATAAGGATATTCAAGCAAGTGTAATCAATATATTAGATGCTTCGAATATTCCTTACTCAATTAAGAACAATATTGTTGAAGTCGAGGAAGGTAAAGTTGGCGATGCAAAGATTGCACTAGATAAAGGTGGCTTAAGTAACCCTGAGACAGTTGGATTTGAGCTCTTTAATGAGACTGATTATGGGATGTCAGATTTTGCACAGAAAATTAATTTTCAGCGCGCATTGGAAGGAGAGCTAGCTAGATCTATTATGTCTATGGAAGGTATAAAGTATGCACGTGTGCATCTCACGCCTGAAAAAGATACGATATATGAAGTAGATAAAGCAACGGCTAAAGCATCTGTTGTTATTGAAACCAAAAATAGCTATCAATTGAATAAAGATACTGTTGAAGGCATTCAAAATTTAGTTTCCTCAGCAGTGAGTGGCTTAGAATCTAAAAGCGTAGTGTTATTGAATGGCAGTGGAGAAATTGTCAGTAATAATTTAAACAATTCCGCTAGTGCATTTAAGCGATCTGAAGATGTAGAGTCAAAAATTGAAGCTAAAGTGAGAAGTATATTATTTCAATCTTTTAATATTAGTAAAGTCAGCGTTTCTGCCAATGTACAAGTGAATTTTGATAAGAGAAAAGTTACTAGTGAAAAGCCAATACTTTCTGATGCTGGAATTCTATTTTTAAATAAAAAAGAGTCATCTTCTACTACTTTAAATGGCGGAAATGTTAGTACTTCGCAGAAAGATAATAGCAAAGATAATGAGTATGCTGTAGGGAAGGAAACTTCTGAGATCGAATATGCTGCTGGTAAAATTAGTAAGATAAGTGTTGGCATTGTTGTGCCTAGCACATTAAGTTTTGTGCAGCTGCAAAATATTCAACAAGTACTAGAAGTTGGGTTGGGTATTGATAAAAAGCGTGGTGACAACCTCGTACTTGTAAGTAGTATGCTTGAACCTGAACCTACAGAGCTTAAACCTGAGCAGATACAGCCAACTGATGTTCCAAATAATATTGTTGCACCGCCTAATTCTTCGTTTTTGAGTCCTTTTTATATTGCTTTGATCGTTTCTTTGTTTTTGATCCTTATATTCATAAGCTTTAAAGTAATTGGAAGGAAAAAAAATTTAAGACCAGAGATTGATCAAATTTCTTTATCTGAAGAAGAACGCGAGCAGGTTATCGTAAATTTAAAATATTGGTTAGGTAAAGATGGATTTAAATGAATCAACTTTACGAAGTTGGGTACTAAAGTTTTATAGCTTAAGTAGGCACGAACAGGAAAAAATTAAGACAAGCTTATCTATGTCTGAAAGACAAAGATTGGATGAATTACTGGTCCAGATTGATGCACTTGGTCTTGGGATAAACTCAGTCATTATCGATGAAGTAGTGGATTATGATTTGAAGAGTAAGGATTTATCTTTGGAGCTCCTAGATAGACTAGTAGGTAATATATCTCCATTCTGGTATGTTTTAGTTAGCAATAAATTATTGTCTGATGTCTCTTTAGCTAAAAAGCCTGCTTATTTTGAAGAGTTTGTCCGTTATAGAAAAGATCTCAAAGATGCTGTATTGGCACCCCAAATGCAGGCCACTTTAGATATGTATTTCTATGAGAGGGTTGTTCATGAGTATGAAAAATAAAGAATCTTCTGGATTATTAAGGGCAATACATAAGAGTGCAGATACTGTTACGTTAGGATATGTGTCAGCAGAGAATATCCTATCTGAACAAGAGCAGTCTTCTACTTTACTAAATACTGACCATGTACAAGAGAACTTATCTAAAGAAAGTAAAAAAGATAGTTTGATTGAAAAGGATGTGGCTTATTTAAGAGAGCAGTATGAGCTTGAATATAAAAAATCACTCGAAGTTGAGAAATTGAAGTTAAAAAGGCTCCATGATCAACAACTAGAATTATTAGAAAATCGGTTCAAAGAAAAGATAGATACTTTAAATAATTGTATAACTGAGTTTGATCGAAGTCTAAAAAAAATAAATACTTCAATTGAAAAAATTTCGATAAAAGTTATAGATAGTATCCTGGAGAAAATGGTTTTTAGTTTATCTGGGCATGAGCAGGTTATTATTGAACTTATAAAAAAAGCGATTTATCAGCATCGTTTAGATCAAGGGTTTACTTTAAAAGTATCTTTAACAGATTTTGACATGATCAAAAGAATTGTTGATGAGAATGATGTTTTAAATGATTATTCTGTTCAAGTTTCTAAGGATAGCAGTTTGAATGTAGGTCAAGTTCTTATTGAGCTAAATAGTTCTATTGTTGATATTAGCTTTAGTCAACAAATTAATAGTGTTAGGCAATTATTAAATGACTAGTCATGTGGATGATATTGTTAGTTCAATTTTGAAAAAACTCGAAGTATCTTCCTTTAGCCAGCTTATTGGTAGAATTAAGGAAATTAGTGGTGTAAGTATTGAGGCAACTGGTTTAAATGTAAGTATCGGCGAGGTTGTTCTTATTATTAGTAATGACAATTCTGTTGAGATGTTTGCTGAAGTGATTTCTGTAAATGATAGCTTCTTTACATTAATGCCTTTTGGTGATATTCATGGACTTAGCTTAGATTGCAAAGTTGTCTCTTCTGCTAAATCTATTCAAATTCCGGTGAGTCTAGATCTTCGTGGAAGAGTTTTTGATGCGTTAGGTCAACCTATTGATGGGAAAAAGCTACCAGAATCTATTGAATATTTGTCAAAAAACCTAACACCAATTAATCCATTGCAACGTACACCTATCACACAAAAATTAAATACTGGTATAAAAGCAATAGATTTATTTACGCCGATTGGGATTGGGCAACGTATTGGAATTTTTGCTGGTAGTGGTGTTGGTAAAAGTACTTTATTAGGTATGTTATGTAAGTATGCCACTGCTGATGTCATTGTTGTTGCTCTAATTGGAGAAAGAGGGCGTGAAGTAACAGATTTTCTTTCAAATGTTTTGGGAGAAAAGGGATTAAAAAGATCCATTGTTTATGTTGCTACAGCAGAGCAGCCAGCTGTTTTTCGAAGATTCATCGCATATACAGCTACAACAGTGGCTGATTGGTATAGAGCTAAAGGCTTTAATGTCTTATTGGTTATGGATTCGATTACAAGATTTGCTTATGCACAACGAGAAATTGGTTTAGCTGCTTCAGAGCCAACAGGCTTAAGAGGATATCCTGCTTCAGTCTTTTCGCAGCTTCCGCCATTAGTTGAGAGAGGAGGAGCATTGATAGGGCAAGGTGCCATTACGGCGATTTATACCATCCTTGTTGAAGGTGATGACTATAATGAACCCATATCAGATCATATGCGATCGATATTAGATGGACACATTATGCTAGATCGTGCTTTAGCGGATAAAGGACATTTTCCTTCTATAAATGTATTAAAAAGTATTAGTCGTCTTTCAAATGTATTACACACCAAGGAACAGAAAAATGTAATTAGCCAACTTAAACAGTATTTGGCTGTATATGAAGAGTTCTCTGATATGATTCAGCTTGGAGCTTATCAAACTGGGCAAAATAGATTGTTAGATAGTATTATAAAAAATAAGCCAAAAATCGATGCTATGCTAGTTCAATTCGAAAGTGAAATTATGATGAGTGAAAATATTTGGGTAAGTGCAAAAAATATTATAGGTGAAATTGATACTGTGGATGAATAAACATGGTAATTGATTTTTTAAAGAAAAAAAAATCAGTAGCGAGCTACTTTAAGTTTCAATATATGGTTTTACAGAATGAAGTAAATATTTTAAAAGTGAAAAGCCAGAAAGCTGAAGATTCGGCCGAAAAAAGTAGGAAAGAATATTTGTCCGTAGTAAAAGATATTTCTGAACTACAGAGTTCTTTTGGCTTTTCGTTAGGGAACAAAACATATGATGATGGTCTGATTGTAATTGATGTGAAATATAATGAATTTATATCAAATCAAAATATTAGTGAGGAGCTCAAAAAAGAGCTTCACGAAAAAATGCATCTATTAGTATTGCAGAAAAGAAAGATTGATCATTTGAATGATATTATCAAGGAGCATCATTTTTTTGAACTTCAGAATAATTTAGGTGAGTAAACTGACATGGAAAACATCAAAGTAGATCATCTTGCTAGGACTGTTTACGATAATAAAGAAGAACTTGAGAATAAGTTTAAAAAGCAAGAGTCCAATACTGGGGGAAGTTTTTTAAATGATATAAAACAAAAAGATATCAAAGAAATTGATGGAAAAAATGTATTGATAAAAAAGGATTTTAAACATCAGAGTTCAAAAATGAATGATTTTGTCGAATTGTATGAATTGAAAAGCATTGCTACAAATCATTTATCCTATTTGGATCATGTAAGAAATATTCAGTTTGAGGTGCCAGATTACTTATTGACAATCGAATGTCTGAAAAATTATGGAGTAACTTTAGAAAACAAAGCAGAACAACTGATCACCAAAGATGGAAAAATAGAAAACAATAAGCAATATTTTGACTTTTTTCCTAAAAGTAATTCTAAAATTGATCAGAATTTTTCAATAGACTTGCCGACAGAGTCTAGAGTGCTCACATGTATTCCATCTGAAGTTTTAAAAAAACATATATTAATTACTAAATCAGAACTATTTGTTAGAGATTTTCATGGCAATCAGCATGATTTGTTGGAAAATATTAAAAGACAATTGCCCGATAGTATTGATAGAATATGGTTGAATGGTAAAATGGTCTGGTCCAAAACTTAGTGGAATTCACATGGCTATAGATGCTCTCGGGAATAGTTTAGGTTCTGCTGCTAGTGAAGTGAGCAGAAGTAATTTAAGCCAAAATGATTTTATTAAGCTATTTATGACGGAGTTAACATTTCAGGATCCATTAGAACCGATCAATAATAGAGAGTTCCTTGCTCAAATGGCTCAATTTACCAATTTAGAACAAGCTAGGCTCACAAACGAAAACATTAGTAATTTGGTTTCTATTAATGCCACTTTGCAGTCACTGGGAATTATTGGAAAGCAAGTAGAAATTGTAACTGATAGCGGCACGAATGTGACAGGTACAGTGTCTGCAGTTAATTTTTCTCCAGATGGTTCTTTAATAAATATAAAGCAAGCTGATGGTAGCTTTCTGACTAATATTAAATTATCTCAAATTAAAACAGTAAGGTAATAAAAATGACACAGGCACATTTTAATGGTGTAAGTGGTTTAATTGCATTTTCTACTCAGCTGAATAATGTTTCGCAAAATATTAGTAATATGAACACCCCAGGCTATAAGGGGAAAGATAGTTTTTTAAAAGATGTTGAAAGTAATAATGGTAATGGTCTTGGAGTCAGTTATCAAGGTACTGGAACACGTACAAAAAATGGTGATTCAAAACAAACCGGTAATCAAACTGACTTATATATTAATGGTAAAGGCTATTTTATATTAAAGGATTCTAAACAAGAAATTTTCTATACGCGTGCTGGCCAATTTAAATTTGATGAGAAAGGTGATTTAGTCGATCAATCTGGTATGTATAATGTTATGGGGTTTAATGGTAACAAACTGGAAGTGATAAACATAAAGAATTATCAGTCTTTGCCGCCTACACAAACAACTACACTAGACATAAACGGTACTCTGAGTTCAGCTGAAACAGCACCTTATAAGTTAAGTAATGTAAATATTTATGATGCTACAGGAACATTGCGTAAGTTATCGATCAATTTTGAAAAACAATCAAATAATTCAGCGGTAGGCAGTAAATGGTCTTATACAATTATTGATGAAAAAAATAAAACACTAAATACTGGCGTAATTAATTTTACTTTAGCGGGTACGGTACTCGACCAGTTCCTCGATATCGAATTAAATTTTGATGAAGGTAAGCAAAATTTAAAGCTTGATATAGGGGGAATTAGTGTTGTTTCCGCAGGAAGTAGTAGCATACAAGCCAATGCAACTGATGGTGGTCCAAGAGCGGGGATTGTCGGTTATAGTTTTGGCGAAGACGGTATTTTAGAAATAAGTTATAACAATGGTCAAAAGAAAAAAACAACTCAGGCTGTTGGTTTAGCAAGTTTTTCTGATGAGACAAAACTCAGTCAAGATCAAAATGCCTTATTACATAAACCAGAAAGTGTCAAAGTTAGTTATAGTAAGCCTGATTCTGGATATTTTGGAAAAATACAAGGTGGGTATATTGAGCTTGCGAATATCGACTTAGCCCAAGAATTTGGTAATATTCTGATCATTCAAAGGGGCTACCAAGCGAGTTCACGGGTTATGAATGTTGCGAATGAAATGTTAGAACAACTTTATAATTCTTCTCGCGGTGGATAGTTGATGAAATATGGTTTAGGTTTTCTTACGAAAAAAGAAAAAAGCCAACTAATAGCAATTATTAGTCGATCAATGATTAAGTGGTATGAGGAATGGATAAGTTCAGATATTGTACCAGATATACAGCTTGAGGAATGCTCTGATGCTTCTCATGAGTTATTAAATTTTGATTTTTATTGTTTAGATGATAATAAACCTATTGTCGGTTTTCTAAAAAATGATAATGATATCTGGATTAATATATTGTTTGAAAATATTAAGAATATAGTTCCTAATGATAGTGTAACTGCATTCTTAATCGAGAGGGCTAAAAGAGATTTACTTGCTAAGTTTTATACTAATAGTGGTTTAAAAGAATTTGGTAGTAATCTAGTTGCGATGAATGATGTTGTCTTTTGCGGTACTCCAATTATTGCTTATGTTCGATTAGGTACAAAAAGCTTTAAATTATTATTGGATTCTGGGTTTCTGAATAATAAGGATGAAATAAGCTTATCCAAAACTTCTTTATCTCAAAAATCTTTTGATAGTGAAGTTGTAGTCATACAAACTAAATTTATATTAGATAAATTATCTGTTTCAGATTTTGTTGATATACAAGTTGGTGACGTTATTAAATCAAATCATCGTATTGCTCAACCTTTTAGCGTATTTTGTAGGGATAATCAAATTGCTTTAGCCGCTTTGGGTCAAACAGAAAATCACCGAGCAATTCTATTAACATCGAATCATGAGATTAAAAAGTGACTACTCAAATCAATGAAATTAATTTACCAAGTTTGCGGGAAGCTATTGATAGCAATTCTCCCAATTTAATTGATAAGCTAGCAGTTGTAGAACAAGTTGAAGTTGAGCTTATAGTGGAGGTCGGTTCAGCAAAACTAACAATTGGTGAGTTATTAAGTTTAAAACAAGGTAGTCTAGTTAAGTTGGATCAATCTATTGATGAACCTTTAAAATTGTACTTAAAAGATCATTTAGTTGGATATGGTAAATTAGTCGCTGTGGATGATGTACTTGGATTCCAAATTACACAATTAAATCAACATAGTGCTTAAAAAATGAATTTTAAGCAAGATGAGTTAATTTCTTCTGGGTATATTTTTTATACTTTAGGTATCACTGTAGTTTTATTGATAGCGGCTTATTTTATATTATTTTTTTTTAAAAAGAATCTTATTTCTAAATTTTCTCGACAACTAAAAAATGTTGAGGAATATAAAATAATTAGGCTGTCCTCTAAAGTTACTTTATATATTATTGATAAAAATGATTATGACCTAGTTGTAGTTGAGTCAAGTCAGAATGTTTCCGTTACACATATACCGAAGTGTAATGGTAGTGAACTATCTAGTGATAGGCAAAGTTGTAATGAGCCATAAAACATTCATTAAAATCTTGATCGCTTTGTTTAGCGTAAGTATTAGCTTTAATTGCTTTGCAGCAATAGAGCAGCCACAACAAAGCAATATCATGAGTATGTTGAATCCAACGTCAACATTTGTTTCTTTAACGGTATTAAGTCTAATACCGTTAATTTTGATAGCAACGACGACATTTGTTAGAAATGTAATAGTCTTGTCAATTATGCGACAAGCATTAGGCCTACAACAGACTCCACCAAATATTGTACTTATTTTACTTTCTTTTTTTTTAGTAATGATTGTTATGGGGCCCACATTTGAAGTCATTAATCAGGTTGCATTTCAGCCATATTTAGAGAATAAAATTACAATACAAGATTTTTTTATTAAGGCTTGGGAACCTCTGAAAAATTTTATGATTACTCAGACACATCAATCTGATATCAAGTTGATTTATGAGTTATCAAAGACATCTTTGCCTGTTGATAGTGCTAGTATTACACCAATTAAATTAATACCAGCTTTCATGTTAAGTGAATTAAAAATAGCTTTTCAAATTGGTTTCGTTATCTTACTTCCTTTTTTAGTAATCGATATTATTGTTGCTTCTATTTTGATGTCTTTAGGCATGATCATGGTTCCACCAATAACGATATCCTTACCAATAAAATTATTACTATTCCTTTTAATTGATGGATGGAGCTTATTGTTTGAGGTATTAATAAGAAGTGCTAACTGATTTTACAAACCCTTAATTACTGATTATAATTTTTTTATGATGCAAATGTGAATATTATTAGAGTATCACCGCTTCTGCTAAATATCTTAAAGGGAATCAGATGCATAGTCTGATTCCCTTTTTCTTTGTCATAACTTTGGCTCTATTCTGAATTTTAGTGATTTATTCCTAAATGATTTAATTCACTCCGAGTAATGCTTCTTGAGCATTAGCACATGATGACAAAGTCTGAGGCTCAACATAGATTGAATTTGTGTTATCTAGTTGCGTACATAATAATTTTTAACGATAGCATCAAGGTAAACTTCTGTTTTTAAATATTTGAATTTTAACGGAGTTATTAAATCACAGAACAGTGGAGTGCCACCGCCAAGTAAAGTGGGTATTGTTGAAATGATCAGTTCATCGATCATGTCCTCTTTCAGAAAGTTTTGAATTGTGATGCCTCCATCAATATAGAGATTGTGATATCCATTTTTATTTAAGCGATCGACAATGTCTTGGGGCTTACCTTTTTCAAGAAAAACTTTGTCCTGTAGGGTAGGGGGAACATTTGTTAAGGTGTGACTTAAAACAAAGACGGGTTTTTGATAAGGCCATTTACAATTAAAACCTAAAATAGTCTCTAATGTCTTCCTACCCATAATCATTGCATCAATTCTTTGTAAAAATTCTGAAAAACCAAAATCTGATTGATCTGCTGCTGCGGCCTCATGCAACCAATCAAGTTGATGATTCTTATCAGCAATATAGCCATCTAAGCTTGTTGCTATATATACGATATTACTCATAATTTTTTCCTTATTGCATCGTCTATTGCCAAAGTAGCTGAAAACGAATAG
This sequence comes from Acinetobacter sp. C26M, assembly GCF_023702675.1. Lineage (NCBI taxonomy): Bacteria > Pseudomonadati > Pseudomonadota > Gammaproteobacteria > Moraxellales > Moraxellaceae > Acinetobacter > Acinetobacter sp. C26M. The sequence continues at coordinate 2,531,049 of NZ_CP098478.1, read as the reverse complement.
AATAATTCTACATTGTAGAATTTATCTATCTAGTTTATTGAGGATTTAGAATGGATGTCAAGGATAAAAAAAGAGGTCGGCCAACCAGAGATCAAGGGGGCTTGGATAAAGAGGTGATTATAAACACAGCCAAAGTATTGATGCTGGATACAGGTAAAATACCCACTATTCGGCAATTGGCATCGCTTCTCAAGGTCGATGCCATGGCAATGTATCATTATTTTAAAAATAAAGAGGATTTACTTGAAGCTGTAACAATATCTTTAATCAGTGACATTTATCGTCCGTCAAATAGCAGTTGCTGGCAAGGCGAACTAGAGCAACTCTGTTTGAGTTACCTAAATTTATTAAAACAATATTCAGGTCTATTAGAAACGCTATTAGGAATGACAAGCACTGGTCCTGCTATCGTTTTTCAAAATCGCTACTTAAAAATTATTTCGGGCCTAAATTTAGATGACGAGGCCAAGGTGCAAAGTTTGAATTTACTGGTTGACTATTTGCATGGATTTGCTTTGGCAATGAAATGTAATCAATCAAAACAGCCTTTATTGATAGACGATATCAAAGGACCGCTTTCATTGATCTGTAAAATTTTAATTTGAATTTTATAGAGCCTGATTGATCTCTTTATAGTTGACTTTGATCAGAGCTGAACCATTTTGAATTGAGATGACATAGCTTAAAAATTTACGCAAATTTTACGCGGCCATTTTTTTTAGTTTATTAAAATACACTTTGCAATCATTCTTATGGATAGGTTAATGGGTTTCTTTAATACATCTGATCAAGACAATCATGTTCATAACCTGCTGCTTAATAAAAAAGACATACTGATGGGATATAGCGTAGATGTGCTGGTTGAGAAATATGTCGGTGCATCGAAAGAAATACAGCAGATTATTGTTCAGATTCTTAAAGAGAGAGGGTATTCTTCGCGAGAAATAGAGCATATGCTTAAAGAAAATAAATGACCAAAGTCTTGCCCTATAACAGTTAAAGAAAGCTCATTATGCAAAATACTACAAAAAAAGCAGCATTGCCTGCCACAGCGTTGGCAGCGCTTGGGGTGGTCTTTGGAGATATCGGAACAAGTCCTCTCTATGCGTTAAAGGAATCCTTCCATGCCGCTCATGGTTTAGGAATTCAACCTGAAAATGTATTAGGCATTTTGTCGATTATCTTCTGGTGCTTAATGCTGATCATCAGTATTAAATACATCGCGATCGTTATGCGTGCAGACAATAATGGTGAAGGTGGGATCATGGCTTTATTGGCCTTGAACCTACGTAAAGCGAAATTATCAGATACAAAAAAGATCTATCTCATTGCGATTGGTTTTATCGGGGCATCTTTATTCTTTGGAGATGGCATTATCACCCCAGCCATATCTGTTCTTTCCGCAGTTGAAGGCTTATCCATTGCCACCAATGTGCTTGATCCCTTCATTGTGCCAATTGCGATCGTGATTGTGATCACGCTGTTTTTGATGCAGAAACATGGTACAGCCTTTGTTGGTAAGTTTTTTGGACCAATAACTTTAGTCTGGTTTTTGTCACTCGGCATTTTAGGTATTGCCAGTGTGATACAGACACCTGTTGTACTGGGGATGGTGAGTCCACATTGGGCAATACAGTTTATTTTTACTCATCCAGTTCAGTCTTTCTTTATTATGGGTGCCGTGGTGTTAACGGTTACTGGGGGAGAAGCACTGTATGCAGACATGGGGCACTTTGGCCCACGTCCAATTCGGTTTGGATGGTTTAGTGTGGTGTTACCTTGCTTGGTTTTAAACTATGCAGGCCAAGGGGCTTTATTACTGCGAAATCCAGCAGCGATTGAAAATCCATTTTATTTATTGGTGCCAAGTTGGGCGTTATACCCGATGATTATCTTGGCAACGATGGCAGCGGTGATTGCTTCACAAGCGGTTATTTCTGGGGTGTTTTCCTTGGCACGCCAAGCAATTCAATTGGGCTATTTACCACGATTAAGTATTAAACATACCTCTGACTCAGAAGAAGGTCAGATTTATGTACCTTTTTTAAACTGGTTGTTGCTGATTGCAATTTTAATTCTGATTTTAATTTTTCAAACCAGTTCAAACCTTGCCAGTGCTTATGGTCTAGCTGTGACATTAACCATGCTGTGCGATACGATTTTGGTTGCTGTCTTTATTTACTATGCTTGGAAATGGAGCTTACCAAAGGTATTTTTACTCATCATTCCATTTTTCATTCTCGAGTCTGTTTTAGTTGCTGCTGCATCTTTAAAAATATTCGCAGGTGGTTGGGTGCCATTATTAATTGGTGCTGTTGCAATCGTTATCCTCATGACTTGGAAGCGGGGTCGTGAGCTCACATTCGCTAAGCTTGAACATGACACATTATCACTTGATTTATTCTTAAAAAGTATCGGTGATAGTGTATATCGTGTACCAGGAGATGCCATATTCCTGACAGGTACGCCAAATGTGGTTCCACATGCCATGTTGCACAATATTAAGCACAATAAAGTTTTACATGAGCGTAATATTTTGGTGACTGTGGTGATTGAAGATGTTCCTTTTGTCCCGCAAGAAGAACGCATTCATGTTGAAACTCTAGATCAGCAGTTTTATCGTATTAAAATTTTCTATGGTTTTAAAGATGAGCCGAATGTACCTCGTGCATTGGCTCAAGCCTATGAGCAACTTGAGTTTGAATATGATTTGATGCAGATTAGCTTCTTTATCTCACGTGAACGTATTATGCATAGTGTGGGGGATGGCATGGCCCCTTGGCGGGAGCATTTATTTATTTCAATGCAACGTAATACCAGCCCAGTCAGTGATTTTTATCAAATCCCGACCAATCGAGTGGTGGAACTGGGTAGCCAGATCGAAATCTAAAAAATTGTATTCTCAGCTTCTAGTTTAATTGTGATTAATTTAACCAAACGGAAAAAGCCCTTGTGATGACAAGGGCTTTTTCTTGCTTGCGTTTTCCAATCATCATGGGGGCTAAAACTGGTCTAACGGAATAGCATGATATTCAATATGAGAATGTCCAAGAATGATGCTTTCATTTCAGTTTCATTTAAGCAAACCGTTCTACTCTAAAAGAACAGTAAAGCCGTACAAGCATAGCTACACCTTTTACCACATCCTCAGATGTGGTTTTTTTATGCCAATTTTTGCTGTCTAGACTTTTTATACAGCTCTGCATACATTTATTCATCATGGTTAACTTGATTGAGATATAAAAATTTTTATTCATTCTAAAAAGTTAAGTTTGAATTAAACTTATTATGACGCGTAAATTACATTTTTGTCATATTCTAAAAATAGATTGAATTTGAGATATAATTTTTTAAGTAGATTAATGTGTTTTTAGTTTTTAATTCTTATTCGTTTTTTTAAAGGGTGGGGGTCTTATTTTTGGGATTTTAAAATGCTTTGGCTTAAAAAAATATTTGGAAGAGATATTTCACTATTAAGGTTTAATTTTATACTGGCAATCTGGTTAGGTCTTTTTTTAAATTTTTCATTCTTTATGAAAATTCAAGACCTAACCCCTTATTCAGGTTTTGAACGCTTTTTATTTCTAATTGCTTCTATATTGGTGGTGATTTTTACATATAATTTTGTATTTCAAATTTTTAATTGGCGTTGGACAGCAAAACCCATTGCGATTTGTCTTATTTTAATTGGTGGATTTTCATCTTATACCGTGACTTCACTTGGTGTGTGGATTACCTCTGATCAAATCCAAAATTTGATGCAAACTAACTTTACAGAAGCACGAGACCTTTGGTCTTGGTATCTTTTGGTCTGGATATTTGGGTTGATTATTCTCCCCATTTTTGTTGTTGCGATGGTTAAGATTAGACCTGAAACTAAGCAATTTATATTTCAATTTACCAAAAAAATTCTAACTGCTGTTGTTTCTTTATCCATTGTCATCGTTATGCTGTTTATTTTCTATGTCGATTTTGCAGCAATTTTCCGTGAAAATCGTAGTTTAAAAGGAATGATTTCGCCACAAAACATGATTAGCTCTTTTATTTCATATTACAAAAAGAAGGCACCCAAAAAGAATCAAGCTTTGATCAGTTATGGTGAAGATGCGAGGATTTTACAGCGTGAAAATGCATTACCCAAGCTAATGGTACTTGTTGTGGGTGAAACAGCCAGAGCGGAAAATTTCTCTTTAAATGGATACAACAAACTCACCAATCCTGAAATGGCTCAACAGGACATATTGAATTTTTCTAAAGTGAGTTCGTGCGGAACGGCAACGGCTGTTTCTGTTCCATGTATGTTTTCGGGAATGCCACGTAAATCCTATGATGAGCGCTTAGCCATCCGTAGAGAGGGCTTGCTTGATATTGCGCAACGTGCTGGTTATCAGGTCACTTGGATTGAAAATAATTCTGGTTGTAAGGGCGTTTGTGATCGGGTTGAGACGTATAAGATTGCAGAACCGATTCAGAAAAAGTGGTGTAAAGGCGGGGAATGTTTTGATGAGATCCTAATTGATAGTTTGAAATCCTATCTACAATCTATTCCTCAAGGGGATACACAACCTCGTTTGCTTGTATTACATCAATTAGGGAGTCATGGCCCAGCCTATTACAAGCGAGTACCAGCCCAATTTAAAGTCTTTAGACCCACATGTGATACCAATGCCATTCAAGGATGTAGCCGTGAAGCTTTGCAAAATACCTATGACAATACTTTGTTATATACCGATTATATCTTGAGCCAACTGGTTGAAACGCTAAAACAGAATACACAGTATGAAACTGGCTTATGGTATTTGTCTGATCATGGGGAGTCCACAGGTGAAAGTGGTATGTATTTACATGGCGCACCTTATCTGATAGCACCTCAACAGCAGACGCATATTCCGATGATCATGTGGTTTTCTGCACGCTGGAAACAGTCCAATCCTGAGCAGATAAAATGTTTGTCGAAACAAAATAATAATGAATTGAGTCAGGATAATTTATTTCCAACCATGTTGAGTTTGTTAGATATAAAAACAAAAGTTATTGATGTTGAAACGGATATGCTGGCGACTTGTTCGAATATTGTGAGTAAGGTTAATTAAACTGGTGAATATGTATATTTTTGTGATGTAGTATTTATTTTGATATGGATTTTATGATAAAAATATCAGCTTCACGATATACATTCCTCCAGTGAAATATTTATATCGTTATCCCATTCACTTTGAAAAGTGTTTGGGATTTTTTAAATGAGTAATTATTAAATCCGGGTTAATTTCTGATTAAAATATTTGTTTTGATGCGTATATTAACTGGATTATAAGTGACTGTAAGAGCTATAAATTTAATGAAAATTTTTATTTTAACCGGTGCGGCTGCAATTTTTGCTGTATGTTCAACACATAGTATGGCTGCAGATTTTGTTGCTGGTAAAGATTATACCGTGGTTCAAAATCCAGTAAAAACATCGGCACCTGCCAATACAATCGAAGTGAGAGAGTTTTTTTGGTATGGATGCTCTTATTGTTTTAAATTAGAACCCCATATGCAAACTTGGTTGAAAAGTATCCCTAAAGATGTTTATTTTCTGCGTACGCCAGCGGCAATGAACCCGATGTGGGAACAAGGTGCGCGTGCATATTATGTGAGTGAGGCTTTAGGTGTACGTAAACGTACCCATCTACCGTTATTCCATATCAATTTCTCAGGCAAGGAAAAGGTTTTACAAAAAGAGGCCTTTGCCAAGTTTTTTACGCAATATGGCGTTTCTGAGGCAAAATTTAACAGCACGTATGATTCTTTTCCGATCACAGCAAAAATTGCAGAATCAAACCAATTGGCGCAAAAATATCAACTTACGGGTGTTCCAGCAGTTGTAGTAAATGGCAAGTATATTGTTCAAGGTGGAGACAATAAAGTTGTTCAAGTTGTTGAATATTTGGTGAATAAAGAACGTAAAGCGCAGTGATTTTGGTATTTAAACCTATGGCAGACCTTTAAAGTCTGTTTCATAAATCAAGAACATATGAAGGTGCTGTCAGTATTGTTGCTACAGCACTTGTTCGTTAATGAGATTGTTCAAAAATTAAAATAAAGAGGCTGAGTCAGCGCAGCATCGTTTTTCGGTCTTGTCATGGTTTTATACGATTCATGATCAAACTGACTTCTTTATACTAAAAATTAACTCTCTTTAAAGGTTTCATTCAATGCTTGTTGCACGGCATCTACACGTGATTTACATGCTTTGTATGCATTCATTGATTCTTCAACAATCTTCATAAGATTATCAATATCAGGCTCGTCTTGTGCTTCTAACAGTTCCGCATTCTTTTTTAACAGTTGATAACCTTCCTGAAAGCTTAACTCTTTTTTACTCATGATGTGTAACCTCACTTACATTGGCATGGATATAACCATCTTGCATTTCGATTGAGACCGTCGCTGCCACTTGCTGGACTGAACGAATCGCTTTATTTTCACTACGCACAATGGCATAGCCTTTGGCTAAAACATGCTTTGGATTTTGCAGTAATGTTTCCCGCAGTAAGGCTTCGATTTGGGTCGAGGCCGTTTTAAGCTGCTGTTTTGCAAAATATTGTAGCGTTGATTTAACGGTATCAAGATGCATGTGACTGGTCATGATTTGATTTTGTGCCAGTGTTTTGATGATATTTATCAACTGATCATTTTGACTTTGATAGGCCGTAATCTGATGTTGGGATAATAGTTTGATGGTTTGAAGATGACTTATAACATCTTGCGAGCGTTCTGCAATCAGATTCCGAATTCCTGCAATGACTTTACTGGGTGTATCAAAGGAACGATGTGCAATCTCATCCAAAATAGTTCGGTCTTTTTCATGACCAATACCGACCCAAATCGGGACTTTACGTTTACATAGCAGGGTAGCCAGATCATAATCATTTAAATAAGCTAAATCATTGACTGCACCACCGCCGCGAATAATCACAATTAGATCTGGTGGTCGCGTATAATCTTTTGCCCATTGGCGTAGACCTGAGCTTAAAGACTCCATAATACTATGTGCAGCGGTATTACCTTGGAAAGTCGCGGTGTGATAAACAAAATGGCAGACGCCTGCTTGATGTAAGGCATCGGCATCTTTTTTGAAATCACCTAAACCTGCTGCATTTTCTGGTGCAATCACCAACACATTTTCAATATCAAATGGTGTGGGGAGTTGTTTATTAAGCTGAACCAATCCTTCACTGCTTAATCGAGCAAGAATCTGTTGATAGCGCTTCGCAATATCGCCCAAGGTAAAGCTTGAATCTATATCTTCAATATTGACCGAAAAACCATATTGAGGGTCAAAGCGCGCCCTGATTTTAATCAGTACATTTAAATCTTTTGATAGTTCAATACCACTTTCGCGCTCAAATTTAAGCACCATTTTAGCCGCAGTGAATTTCCAAATTGTGGCTTTACAGCTTGCGATCACTTTATCGGTATCTTGTTCTTTTTCAGCAAGTTCTAGATAGTAATGCCCACCTTTGATATTGAGGTTTCGAATCTCAGCTTTCACCCATACAGGTTCATCAAACGTCAGGCGAATGATTTCCTGTACTGTTGCGAGGTAGTCGCTTAGAGAAAGTTGAGATTCAGACATTGGATCAGATGATGAAAGTGATCTTGCTATAGTAGCAAATGGATCAACCTGATAACAAATCAGGCCTATATTGTTTTTATTTATTTTGTGCTGAGTGATACGCATCCACAGTTTATTTTTACAGATTACTGTAGATGCGTGTAGTGGTTCAGATATTAAAGTGATTTATTCCATTTCAAAACTTTAAATAGTCCGAACATAAACATGATCCAGACAGGAATCAGAATCACAGATTCCTTAAAGCCTTGTGTCCACATGATATATAAAATCATCACGATAAATGCGAGAACCAAATAGTTACTGAAGGGTGAAAACATTGCTGGGAATTTGACTGTTTTGCCTTCTTGCAGAACAGCGCGTTTAAATTTTAAATGAGTAAAACTAATGATCGCCCAGTTTAAAACCAATGCTGCTACAGCCATATACATGAGGTGGCTTAATGCTTGTTCTGGAACAAAATAGTTCAGTAATACACAGCCAAAAATCAAAACTGAAGAAAAAATCACTGCGGGCATAGGTACGCCTTGTTTTGTGACTTTTGCAAAAATTTTAGGTGCATTACCTTGTACTGCAAGTCCAAACAGCATACGACTATTGGCATACATTCCGCTGTTATAAACAGAGAGTGCAGCGGTCAAAATAATAAAATTAAGTAAATGTGCAGCCCAATTTATACCCAATTGACTGAAAATCATGACGAAAGGGCTTTTGTCCAAACCACCCAGATCAAGTTGATTCCAAGGAATCAATGACATGATGATCGCCAGTGATGCCACATAAAAAACCAAAATTCGGAAAATCACCTGATTAATGGCTTGTGGAATACTTTTTTCTGGATTCTCTGCTTCAGCGGCAGTCATCCCAATCAATTCAATGCCGCCAAAGGCAAACATTAAAAAGGCTAACATATAAAATAAGCCTGAGAAGCCATGCGGAAAAAATCCGCCGTGTAGCCATAAATTGGTAAAGCTTGCGGTTGAATCAGTACCAGCAGTCAGTAATAGGTACAAACCGAAGGCAATCATGGAAATAACGGCAACCACTTTGATAATGGCTAACCAGAATTCGGATTCACCATAAAACTTCACATTACCCAGATTTAAGCAGGTGACGACAATGAAGAAGAACAAAGTCGAGATCCATGCAGGTATATGTGGCCACCAATAGTGGATATATTTGGCAATCGCTGTCAGCTCAGTCATTGCCACTAAAATATAAACCACCCAGTAATTCCAACCCGATAAGAAGCCAGCAAAGTTTCCCCAATACTTTTGTGAGAAATAGCTGAACGAACCCGCGACAGGTTCTTCTACAATCATTTCACCCATTTGTCGCATGATAAGGAATGCGATCAAACCGACAATGGCATAGCCTAAAATAATCGAAGGGCCTGCGGACTGGATTGCCTGAGCTGAGCCTAAAAACAGACCTGTACCCACAGCACCACCCATCGCAATCAATTGGATATGGCGGTTTTTTAGTCCACGTTTTAATTGGGGAGAGGAATTACTCAAAATACGCTGCGCTGAACAAAAAAGAAGTGATTGTAATGGATCGCGAGGAGATCGACTAGTTTGGAAAGAGGATTAGGGTATGATTTATGAAGTACAGAATTTACTCTAATCATTAACTGTTTCCTTATCGCGATAAGCGTTGTTTTTAAGATAGCTTTTTTGTTATAGACAAACATAAATCTTATTCATTTTGCCATGATAATTTCACCTTTTCGATTCATGGTTACTTCACCAGCATATTTATTTGGGTTGATAACGTTTCCATAACCAGTGAATTGTTGAGGTTTAATTTCATTACCTTTTTCATCAACGATTGAACTCCATTGATCCATCAGAATTGGGACTTTAAAACCATTAAATGTATTGTTGGTAATCCGTACTCGTGGGGAGTGGTCTAAAACGATGGCATAGGCTTGGTCATTTTTATGAGTAAGGGTAAAGGTGTTTCCATCAATGACTGTATCTGGGGAGAATTTGACGTAGAGGACGTTTGGTATGGTTGTCTTATCATCCCACTGATCTGGGAATATTTGGATAAGCCTCCATTTCTTTTTTATATTCTATGGGGGGGGATAAAAGCCGTCTCATTCTATATTAAGCCATTTATATCAAAAAAAATGGAAGACAGTCTGAGCAAAAAAATTATTTATGCTGGTTATGATTATGTCTTTAAACCAAGTGAAATTATAGCTTCACAGATTGTTTTTAGTTTTGTATTTACACTACTCTCATTAGTTATATTATATTTTTCTGGTGTAGAACTCATATATAGTGCTGCATTTGGACTTTATGGATTGATTTATCCTGTACTTTGGTTAAAAAGCCAAAAGAAAAAAAGAGAAAATCTTATTCTTAAAGAAATACCATTTTTTTTAGATCTTATTGTTTTATGTGTAGAAGCTGGGCTTACTCTCGTTAATGCTTTGGATCAAGCTGTTACTAAGGCAGTTAAAAGTCCAACACGTAATGAATTTTCAAGAGTACTTGCTGATATACGTAAGGGTATTCCAAAAAATGATGCTCTACGAAATATGACACAGCGTGTAGATCAACCCTCTATACAAAACTTGGTATCGGCTATTATTCAAGCCGAAAATATGGGGATGAATCTTGGACCAATCCTACGCAGTCAAGCAGAGCAGAGGCGAATTGAACGTTTCCTACGTGCCGAGAAATTGGCATTAGAAGCTCCTGTAAAAATGCTTTTTCCGTTAGTCGCTTTTATTTTCCCATGTACATTTATTGTTATTGGTTTCCCACTTTATATCATGATGAAGGATGCGTTTGGCTAATATGTATTTAAATCAGAGCAGTGAAAAATTTGAAATTCTAGTTGCTAAAAGTTTTCTTGCTAGAGCTGGTGGTCTTTTATTTAGAAAAAAATTGATGTCTAGACAATGTTTATTAATAACACCTTGTCGATCAATTCATACAATTGGTATGCGTTATAGTATTGATATTATATTTATAGATGCCTTTGGTTATATTACTGATATTTACTATGATGTTAAACCGTTTAAAGTGGTTTCAGCCTCAGCAAAAGCTTGTTCTGTGGTTGAATTTTTAGGTGGAACTTTAGGTCAGTTTGATCTTGATGGAAATAGGTCATTATTCAGATTTTAATAAACTGATTAAAATAAAATATTTTATATTTTTTTGTATTGTGAAAGTGTAATAAAACTAGATAACACTAGTTTAAAAATAGATATTCAGTTCAATTTGATGTGAGGTCAGGATTAAAAAGGCTAATAGCAATCAGCTTATTCCTATTATTTATTCGCACTGCTGCGTATGCTGAGGTTGATCAAGTAACTGAGCTTGGTTTGGGATACTGGGAAAATCTAAAGGTGATCAGCAATGCAGTGTGAAATATGTAGCAGGTGACGTTAGTATGGCAACATATAGTTGCCCAAATCAGTGTGATGAATTAAGCACTGAACATAATGCTTCTCCTGAAGGGGGAGAAAGCTGTGCTGTGGATGAAGAAATGATGGTTAAAGAGAAAGCAGTATGGTGGTAAGTCGATGAGACTGAGAAATTGAATCTGCATTATTTATGACTTGATTAAGTTATATTTATTTTAATTTTTATTGGTAAGGAGTTTTAGGTTGGTAATTTGGGAAATAATTTGTAGAAAAATAATATAATATGCTTGTGAAATTATGTTTTATTTAATGGTGAGGAGATTTTGTTGTGAACTTGAATTTAAATGAAAAACATTCTCCTTTCACTATTATTTTAAAAGGTTTTTCAACTTTTGGGCTAATCTTTGTTTTTTCTGGTTTTTATTTAGGACTTTCTATTGAATTATATAGCTATACTGGGCTTAATATAGATAATGTTGCTCTAGCTGTTTGGTATATAACATATTTTTATATCGCATATTTACTTGGTTTTTGTATATTGAAGCAAGTGTATATCCGTAATAAAGATAATATTTATTTTGATAAAGTTAGAGTTTTAATTTACTTTTTGTTGGCTGCTTATTATTTTTTAATATTTTTTCGATATTATTTTTTTGATATTGAGCATGGCTTATATGGTTTTAGACTTATGCTGGGCTTTATATATCCTTTTTGGATACTAACACCATTATTTTTGTCTAATTCAAAAGTTAAGTTTAATGTGTATTTATGTGTCGTGCTTTGCATAGTGGAAATTATATTTTGGATTTTATTTTTTAAGGTAAATATTTCTGATTTCTATAAAAGGCCAAATTTCGTTATTGTGGTGATTAGTTCACTTATATTTACGCTAACTTTTCCCCGATATATCACATGGTTACAAAAAATAGATGTTGATAAATGGGTGGCTCCATTTTTTTTAAAACAAGAGAGGATTATCTCTAGGATGTTATCTTGGATTGCAATGGTATTAGGTGGTCTATTTATGTTTTTGTTCTATTTGTGTTTTTAATTTAATGGTTAAATCTGTTAATTCTGGGAAAATTCCCAGAATTTTTTATAAACTGAGTTGCGATAAAACCCGTCATCCAAATTTCAGCAAAGCTTAGCAAATAATAATATTTCATGTGAAATTTCAATCAGCATAGACTCATCCAAAGATAAATAACAACAACGTATTTATCAAAAGAATCAATTTTACATTTGGATGTTTTCTTTGGATTGGCAGTATATACAGAGTGTGCTGCCGCAGTTCTATGCGGCAACCCTCATGACCTTAAAAATCTCCTCTATCGGTATCGTGTTATCTATTTTATTAGGGTTGCTCTGTAGTGTGATTAGCACTTATCAGGTTCGAGTACTCAATAAAATTGTCAAAGTCTATATCGAGGTTTCACGCAATACACCCTTGCTCATTCAGCTATTCTTTCTCTACTACGGCTTGCCCAAGATCGGGATCAAACTCGATGGATTTACTTGTGGCGTGATTGGTCTGACTTTTTTAGGTGGCAGCTATATGGCAGAAGCCTTTCGTGCAGGCTTGCAGTCAGTTGCTCAAGGGCAGATTGATTCCGCTCGAAGTGTGGGTTTAAACGCCGTGCAAGTCTTTCAATATGTGGTATTTCCACAGGCATTGTCGCTGTCTATCCCAGCCATTGGTGCGAACTGCTTATTTCTGATTAAAGAAAGCTCCATCTTGAGTGCTATTGCAGTGGTGGAACTCCTGTTTGTGACCAAAGACCTGATTGGGATGGATTACAAAACCACAGAGGCTTTATTTCTATTAATCATGGCCTATCTGATTATCTTGTTACCTGTATCAGCTTTAACGAGTTATTTGGAATACCGCAGTCGGAAGGTGAGCCATGGGACTTGAATATTTATTTCAACCGAGCCATATCGAACGTTTACTGTATGGCTTGTTGCAAACCATCGAAATTGCATTTTTGTCCGTATTTTTATCCGCCATTTTGGGGACAATTTTTGGGGTGATCATGACCTCAAAAAATATGCTGATTAAAATCCTGTGCCGTTTCTATTTGGAAACTATACGCATTGTGCCAATCCTCGTCTTATTGTTTGTTTTCTATTTTGGTTTCGCAACGTGGTTTAACTGGCAGTTGTCATCATTTTGGGTCTGTATTTTTGTATTTACCTTATGGGGAACTGCGGAAATGGGTGATCTGGTACGTGCTTCGATCACCTCAATTGATCAGCACCAACGAGATTCAGCTTATGCAGTGGGCTTGAATCATCTACAAGCTTTAACTTATGTGATTTTCCCACAAAGCTTAAAACGAGTGACCCCCGGTGCATTGAATCTGTTTACCCGCATGATTAAAACCAGTTCATTAGCCGTACTGATCGGGATGGTAGAAGTTCTGAAAGTGGGGCAGCAGATTATTGAAAACTCATTATTGACTGTACCCAGCGCATCGCTGTGGATTTACGGTTTCATCTTTATTCTTTATTTCCTGATTTGTTATCCATTATCGCTTTTAGCAGCGCATTTAGAAAAAGTGTGGGAGAACGCATGACTTTGTTATCGATACAGCATTTACATAAGTTTTATAAACAAAGTCATATTTTGCATGGCATTGATTTGGACGTACAACAAGGCGAAGTTGTGGTGATTTTAGGGCCATCAGGTTGTGGGAAAAGTACCTTGTTGCGCTGTATTAATGGGTTAGAACCCATCCAAGAGGGGGAGATTCACCTGAAAGATGTTGGTGTATTGGGGCAGGATTTGTCATGGGATAGCGTACGTCAACAGATCGGGATGGTGTTCCAGAACTATGAGTTATTCAAGCATATGAATGTGATTGATAACATCTTGCTAGGTCCTCTAAAAGCACAAAAACGCCAACGCACAGAAGTGGAACAACTGGCAGATCAGTTGTTGCAGCGCGTGGGTTTACTTGATCGTAAATATGACTATCCCTCCAATTTATCAGGCGGTCAGAAGCAGCGGATTGCCATCGTCCGTGCTTTGGTGATGCAACCAAAAGTGATTTTACTGGATGAAATTACTGCGGCCCTTGACCCTGAAATGGTAAGAGAAGTCCTAGATGTGGTGCTGAAACTGGCGCAGGAAGGCATGACCATGCTGATTGTGACCCATGAAATGGGCTTCGCGCGCAAAGTGGCGGATCGCATTATCTTTATGGATAAAGGCAAGATCATTGAACAAAGCTCACCTGAAGCATTTTTTCAGCATCCACAGACTGAACGTGCGAGAACTTTTTTAAATATTTTGAATTATTAAAATGAAAATGAGGAGTTTATGAAATTGAATTTAGCAATTAGGCAACATCACGATTCTTCAAAAACAAAAATGTTTGGTCTGGGCATCACCTGTGTACTGATGGCAGGCGTGTTGACGGGCTGTAATCAACCAGCTTCCACTGAAGCCAAAGCTACGGCACAAGATACTTCATTGGAACAAATTCGGAAAAATGGTGTATTGCGGGTTGGCGTATTTGCAGACAATCCACCATTTGGTTATGTCGATAGCGCAGGCAAAAATCAGGGCTTTGATGTGGCCTTGGCAAAGCGTGTCACTCAAGATTTACTGGGTGATGAAAATAAAATTCAGTTTGTGGTGGCAGAAGCTGCCAATCGGGTTGAGTTTTTAAAGTCAGATAAAGTTGATGTGGTTTTTGCCAGCTTTTCGGTGACGCCAGAACGGCAACAGGTGGTCGATTTTTCAGAGCCTTATTTAAAAGCCTCCTTAGGGATTGTCTCACCGAAAGCCAAAGCCATTACCGATGTTAAAAGTCTCGAAGGCAAAACTTTAATTGTGAATAAGGGCTCAAGCTCGGAGATCTATTTCAGTAAAAACTATCCGAAAATTAATTTATTGAAATTTGGACAAAATACCGATGCTTTCAATGCATTGATCGATGGTCGGGGTGATGCCATTTCGCAAGACAGCACTTACGCACTGGCATGGGCAGCCAAGAATCCGAATTATGTGGCGGGGATTCCACAAATTGGTAATCAAGATTTTATTGCAGCGGGCGTGAAGAAGGGCAATACCCAATTACTGCACTGGCTCAATGATGAAATCAAACAGCTTAGGGCGACAGGTGAAGTTCAGAATATTTATGACCAAACTTTGAAGCCGATTTATGGTGAAAAAGTGAATCCCAATATCTTTTTGGATGTTGATAGCACCAAGCAATAACAGATTTTTAAAACACTAAAAAAGGTGAACGTATGCAAACAATAACATTGTCAAATATTCAAAAATTACTGCTGGCTTCTATAATCAGTTTAGGGCTGACAGCGTGTAATAAAAATCCACAGTCAGCAGAGAAATCGGCTGAGCCCTCAACGCAAGTTTCCAGTATTGAGCAGATCAAGAAAAACGGTGTGGTACGTATTGGTGTATTTAGTGACAAGCCACCGTTTGGTTATCTGGATGCACAAGGTAAAAATCAGGGCTTTGATGTTGAGATTGCCAAACATGTGGCCAAAGATTTATTGGGCGATGAAAACAAAGTTCAGTTCGTACTGACTGAAGCTGCCAATCGAGTTGAATATCTCAAAGCCAATAAAGTCGATATTATTTTTGCCAATTTCACGGTGACACCTGAACGTGAACAAGTGGTGGATTTTGCTAAACCGTATTTAAAAGTCGCGTTGGGTGTGGTGTCTCCTAAAGACAAGCCGATTACTGATATTGCCCAATTAAAGGATCAAATTCTATTGGTGAATAAGGGTACGACAGCCGACTCATTCTTTAGTAAGCAACATCCAGAAATTAAACTGCAAAAGTATGAGCAAAATACTGAAACGTTTGATGCCTTAAAAGATGGTCGTGGTGTAGCGTTGGCACATGATAATCTTCTAGTCTTAGCTTGGGCAAAAGAGAATCCAAACTATACCGTTGGCATTACCAATCTTGGCGAGCAGGATTTAATTGCACCAGCGGTACAGAAGGGCAATAAAGAATTATTGGATTGGTTAAATCAAGATCTAGAGAAATTAGCCAAACAAGGCGTGATCCATCAGGCTTATGAAAAGACTTTAAAACCTGTTTATGGTGATGGTATTCCTGCTAAAGATTTAATTATTGAATAATCATTTTCTATGATCTAAGAGCCAAGCGAGGTTGAATCTTGCTTGGCTTTTTTATAGCTATAAACCGATGTGTATTACAAAGTATAGACAGTGGTCAAAAAAACTGCCGATTAGAATGAAAAAAACACAGAGAAAAAGCAGATGCAAAGTACAGAAATAGATTTTATTGTGAAAGACACCATGACTGCATTGGCGTTTTATGAGCGGGTTTTTGAGGTCGAAAGAATTGAAGTCGGTGATTTTGTGCTTGGACAAAATAGTGTGATTATGAGTATTCATGGCGTTCATTTTCATATGCTGGATGAAAACCCAGATTTCCAATTACTTGCACCTACCCAAGAAAGCTATATTCCGATTTGGTTTAATATTACGGTCACTGATATCGAGCAAACCTTAGCGCAAGCAGTTGATGCAGGTGCTGCGGTGATTCAAGCGGTGCAAGATATGCCTAAAATGGGCATTAAAAATGCCATGTTTAAAGATCCGTTTGGATACATGTGGTTATTGCATCAAGTCGTTGAAGTCGTAGATTATGAAACACGGGCTCAATTATTGGAGCAACAAGGCTTTCAGCGTAAATCTAATTAGAATAAATGAGCCAAAAATAGAACCAAAATCTTAGACAGCAAGCCGCAATATTTATTGATGCTTACTGTCTATTTTTTCATCTAAAAATTTTTCACTCTAAAAAGACTTGGTCAGGCTTAATACGGCTGCTGTTTTAACGCCTTTTTTATTTGTCTCCGAATAACCTGTAGTACCAAGATCTGTTCCGATTGCAGCTAACTCAGCAACTAAGTTCATCGGTTTGTAATTATAATTCGCTCCGATTTTCCAGTCGATAAAATGATCTTTGACCTCTCCACCATATATTGCTTGGCTTGCTTTTGAGTAGCCTAAGCTTGCAACTGCCCCAAAGTGAGTTTGAGCAATCGGTGTGGTGTATAAAAGATTAAAATACCAATTATTGACATCTTGACCGATGTTCTGGCGTGTTGCTTTTCCGCCATATTGATCGGTATAGCTAATACTTGGGCTAAAGATATCACTATCACTTAAAATATTGTTTATGATCATTTTGAGATAGTATTCGTTATAATTTAGGTCACTTTTGCCGACATAATTATAACGCAGCATACCGATATCAAGTGTAGGTCGGAAGTTCCCTAAGCTAATCGGAGTCGTATAGCCAATAAAAGGATCGAGTTCTAAGTGTGCTGCATCGCCAAAATCAACATTTGATGCAAAAGCCGCGACATAAAATCCAGAGGAATGGTTTAAAAGAAAGTTTCCTTGGAACGCTGCATCGTTTTTGGTTTGGGTTTGCCCACGCCAGCGGTACTCACTGGCCAAAGCGACATTTACACTAAGATTGAAATTTGGTGTAGTGGGTTGATCTGATGCCAATGCATAATTTGACGAGCACGCTGTAATCAAAACCAATAATCGATGCAAACCTTTCATAACATCCTCAGCATATGAGTTAAATTTGATGTGATGTATATTAGGTTTAATTTATTGATAAATAATAAAAATATCGTAAATTATGCGTAAACAAAGCATAAATTTTTAACACATATTTTATAGCCGCTATAGATTCACTTTTAATACTTCTGTTGTATCAGCGTCTAAGCTATCTCCTTCGCTTGAGGTGAGTCTCATTAATGGCACAGGTTTTTGAGTAGATTTTTCAATCAGAATTGAATGCGGTTCTTGTTTCCCAAATAGATGTTGTTCACCCCATTGGCGTAGTGCAACTATCACAGGGAACAACTGTTTACCTTGATCTGTCAAAATATATTCTTGATAGGCCGTGCCATCTGAAGCACCTTGCAATTCCAGAATTTCAGCATCAATTAATTTATGTAGTCTGTTGGACAAAATATTACGCGCAACGTTTAGGCTACGTTGCAGATCACCAAAGCGATGTTTCCCATCCATAATATCTCTCACAATCAGTAGTGACCAACGATCTCCGATTACATCTACACAACGTGCAACAGGGCAAGGCTCATAATGGGAAATTTTATCTTGTGGCATCGCATTCTCGGAACAGGTAGATCAGACTAGTTGCATTTTAAAACTAGATCGCTTATGGTTCAACTAGTTTTAATTTGAAACTAGTTTGGATTCGTATATGAATATTCCCTGTGCGTCCTCTTTATCCAAAAATGAAAAGCATCTTTTAATGCAGTCAAAAAAATTACCGATCAGTTTGGTGTGGTTGTTTGCAATTGCGAGTGGGCTTAGTGTCGCCAATGTTTATTATGCACAACCATTGCTTGATGCTATTGCAACGGATTTGGCAATCAGTTATGCCGCTGTTGGCAGTGTCATTCTCATAACTCAAATTGGCTGTGCGATCGCTTTATTGTTGTTAGTTCCATTGGGGGATCGAGTCGATCGCAGAGGTTTAATGCTATTACAGCTATTTGGACTGGCGCTTGCATTAACTGCTGTGAGTATCACTCAAACTACTCTGGGATTATTTGCAAGTATGTTTGCTGTTGGTATGTTAGGGACTGCCATGACGCAGGGATTGATTGCTTATGCTGCAAGTGTTGCTGAATCCCATGAACGAGGTTATGTGGTAGGTACTGCACAAAGCGGCGTGTTTATTGGATTGCTGTTAGCACGTGTTTTTGCGGGGGGCATAAGCGATTTAGCGGGATGGAGGAGTGTATATTTTTGTGCTGCAGCACTGATGTTAATGATTGCATTACCACTTTGGAAATCCCTACCAGTACGATCCAATACACTAAATACGCTGGGTTATCCTCACTTAATTTTGTCGATGTTGACTTTGCTTTATCAAAATAAGCTATTACAAATACGCGGAATATTGGCATTGCTAATGTTTGCAGTATTTAATATTTTTTGGAGTGCATTGGCATTATTGTTGAGTTCACCTCCTTATCAATATTCCCATACAGCGATTGGTGCATTTGGTTTGGTTGGTGTACTGGGTGCATTAATGGCTACAAAAGCTGGTCAATGGGCAGATCAAGGCTTTGCGCAAAGAACCAGTGCTTTTGCGCTGGTTGTCATCTTGTTATCTTGGTTGGCATTCACTCAAATTGAATATTCAATTGTGGCATTAATCATCGGTATTTTATTACTTGATCTAGGTGGACAAGCATTACACGTCACCAATCAAAGTATGATCTTACAAACTGGACATGACAATCAAAGCCGCTTAATTGGACTGTATATGTTGTTCTATGCCGCAGGCAGTGGATTGGGGGCGATCAGTACCACTATGGTTTATGCCAAAGCAGGATGGTATGGCGTTTGCCTGCTGGGTGCCTGTGGAAGTCTCATCGCATTCTTGTTTTGGTGGCGAACGAGAAATCTTAAATAGAATAGAGTGTGACTCGGCACAATCTATTCTTACTGATGGTGTTTGGTGATTATTTAAAACGATTTTGTTGGATCAATGAAGATTTGTATTGTGGATGACTGGGCAAGATCAGTTGAGCTAAAGCTTTATTTTGTGTGCTGTCCGCTTTGGTCTGTTGTTTGGTTTTGGCATGATGATTTGCAAGGTTAGCAGTCCCTTTTTGATCGTGTTGATGGTCTGTGATGTTACGTAGTTCTAGCTCATTTAAACGATGCATTTTTTGGTAATTATTGGGTTCAACGGCCCAAAGTAGTGGACTAGCAAAGAACCAAAATACTAAATGATATTTCATATATTTTGTCCCTTACTCGATTCCAACGACTGTCGTAATGTAGGCAGTTGTTATTAAAATCATCAAGCCGAGTGTCATTTCAAACAGGATGGCATAACCTAACTGTTTCGAAAATTTAGGTTGTTGCAAGCGAGGGGTAAAGTACCATTTATTGAATGCAGCCAGTAGTAAAATACTGACAACGAATAAAAGTTTAATGATAAAACCTTGTCCGTAGGGTGTAGCGATTAAAACATTGATATCCTTAAACAGGAGTAAGGCAATGCTTACACCACATGCAATTAAAATCGCCACAACAAAGGCCGCAATGCGTCCAAATAAATGCATAGACTCTTTTAACGGTAGTCCACTTATGCTGTGGCTAGTTCTCCATAATGGGTACAAAGATCCCATCCAAACAGACATTAACAGGACATGCACTGTCAATAAAATCTGAGCAAAAAAGGTCAGGTTCGTGACATGACCCAATTGAGAAAAACTATAAGTGATTAGGAATATAGAAATCACCCAAAAGATCTTTTCAAAGATATTAACTCGAATGTTTTTTTGATTGAGCTTAAAAATGAGTAATAACAGAATCAGTGCAAAGCTGAAGATTCGAATGAAGTGAGTATGCCCTGTAGCAGTATTAATTATAATATTGATATAGGTCCAATTAAACATGCCCAGTAGACCTGTATTAGAAAAGCTACCAATTAAAAGTAAAAAGGCCAATACGCTTGAAAGCAATCCTAAAACTGCACCCAATGTCATATATTGGATTAAGCTGCTTTTGAGTGCGTTATAACGGGCTAATAGGAAGTGACAGAAGGCTCCGCCAATGACCATGGCAGTACCTAGATAGAGACTGATTTTGTTGAACCAAGCGGCAAACATCCAATATTCAGACATTATTTTTATTCCTTATCTAAATAAATTGCCAACGGATTATGTTGGCAATTTATTCATCTATTTTAATGAGTTGAGGTTTATTTCATGGTGAAGCTATATTCACCATTCATGTTATGTCCATCTTTACCCATGGTGCTCCATAACACGCTATATTTGCCTTGTTTCAATGTCGGTAGAGCAACATCAAATGTTTTCTTCAGGTCATGACTAACCTTGTAATTCAATGGAAGTTCTCGACGCTGTTCATCTAAAACTTGAATTTTCATTAACATGACCTCTTCACCAAAATTAAGACTTAGTTTTTTGGGTTGTGTTGAAACAGTCGTATTTGCTGCGGGTGTAGCACTAATTAAACTAACGTGAGCAAAGGCTGTGGTGGTTGTCGCAATTACCATCGTCGTGCCGATTAGAATATTGCGTAGAGCAGTTTTACTGTCTTGGAAAAAACGCATTTCTTGTCCTCTTTGAAGCATGATGTATTAGAGATGATGTGCAAGGCAGCATCAGGTTTCATCGTTTATTATCAAAGATATATCGAGACATCTGAGCGACAACCAAATTACGTTTTTGTCATTTAGATGCTGAAAGACTTAGCTTTATGCTACGAAGCACGATAGGTAGGGATACGATGTAAATCATAACCACGCTTAACCAGATTGCACCTGGCCAGTCGGACTGGAATTGTAAATACAAGGTTGAGAACAATAACGGTGCAAACATTGAAGCTAAACTAATAGTCGATGTAATAATGCCTTGAAATTGGCCTTGCTGTTCAGGCGATACTTTTTGTGAAGCTAAGGCTTGTAAAGAGGGTGTACCAATACTGCCGAGGGCAAAAATTGGCATGATGGCAAAAATCATCCAAGCTTGTTGAGCAAAGGCCATAACCCCTAATGCGATACAACTACAGCTGATACCAATCAAGATCGTATTTCGATTACCGAAGTATTTTGAGGCATGTTGAGGAATAAAAGCCTGAACCAACATTTGGCATAAACCAAACATTCCCAAAGAAAGGCCAATCCAAACGCCATTCCATTGAAAGGCGGCATGTCCCCATAAAGCCCAGCAAACTGAATATGCTTCACCTGTGGCACTGAAGATAAAAAAGGTGGCAATTAAGGGCAGCACATTTGGGATCGACCGAAGCGAAGCAAAGATTTTAAATGGATTGAGTGTTGCTACAGACTTTTTAGAGAGATCTGCTGTTTTCGATTCAACTAAGACCCAGTAAGCCACTAAAAAATTAAGTGCTGTCAGTATGGCTGCAACGAGGAAGGGAAGTCTGAGCCAATATTCACCAAGCAAACCACCTAGGACTGGCCCAATGATAAAACCAGCACCGAACATCGCACTGATTAAGCCAAAGTATTTTGCGCGTTGCTCAGGTTTTGAGATATCTACCAGATAAGCAGAAGCAACAGACATATTGGCACTGCTCATGCCAGCAATGATTCGCCCGATCAATAGCAGTATGATGCTATGTGAAAAGGTCAATAACAGATAATTCACGGCTGAACCTGCCAGTGATAGCAGCAGAATTGGGCGCCGTCCAAACTTATCACTTAATGCACCGAGAATGGGGGAAAAGATAAATTGCATAGCGGCATAGAGACTACCGAGCAGACCGATGTACAGCGCAGTTTGGTGATTATGGGTAATATCTTGAAGTAAGGCGGGTAAAATTGGAAAAATAAGCCCGATTCCGATTGCGTCTAAAGCAATGGTCGAAAAAATAATAAATAGAGAGCGATTCATAAAGCGTCCTATCGAAAAAGCAGGCACAGAAATACTGTGAGAACCTGTTAACGATGCCTGATAACAACTCAAGCCCTGATGAACGCTGACCGAATCTTAAAGATAGGGATATGTGTTGATGCATTCTTTTATAAATCAAAAAAGACATCAATTTTTCGCGGTTTTTTTATCGTAACAATGGAAATGAATGGATTTAACAATCCACTCATTTGTTGAAAATTTTAGCACTAAAAATAGCAAGGGTACAAGATCGTGTAAATATTGAGCAGATACGCTTTGGCAGTTGTACATCGCATATCTGCTGAGGAAATAATTATTTTTTGGTATTTGGTAAAAATGCAGTCATAAAACCTAATAATGGTAGGAAAGAGCAGAGTTTATATACCCAGACAATCCCATGCGTATCGGCTAAATGACCAAGACCTGCTGCGCCAATTCCACCAATACCAAACATCAGACCAAACATCAGACCAGCAACCATTCCGACACGGCCAGGTACTGCTTCTTGTGCATAGACCACCAAGGCAGAAAATGCTGAAGACATCACTAAACCAATAATAATGACCAATATTGCTGTGCCAGTTAAGCCGACATAAGGCAACATCAGCGCAAATGGGGCAATGCCCAAGAATGACACCCAAATAACTGCTTTACGTCCAATCCGGTCTCCAACTGGACCTCCAGCAAAAGTACCCAGTGCTACTGCACCTAAAAATATAAATAGATACAGCTGAGAGGTTTGAATGGAAACATTAAAGCGTTCGATTAGATAGAAAGTAAAATAATTGGTAATGGCAGCGATATAGATAAATTTGGCAAACATTAAAACACAGATCACGGCCATGGCCTGAATCACTTGTTTACGGGTCAAGCTCGATATCGCCTTTTGACTGGCAGCGCGTTGTACAGGTGCTTGTTTGACTAACCATTTGGTGACACGTAATAAAACAAATATGGCTAAGGCAGCAACCAAAACAAATAAGCCTATTGCCCCTTGTCCATTGGGAATAATGACAGCCGCAGCCATTAATGGACCGATCGCAGAACCCGTATTACCACCAACCTGAAACATGGATTGGGCTGTACCAAAACGCCCACCTGAGGCTGTACGAGCGATACGAGAGGCTTCAGGATGGAAGGTCGATGAGCCAACCCCAATCAACGCGGCAGCAAAGAGTAAACTTTGAAAACTAC
The DNA here is from genome assembly GCF_023702675.1 of Acinetobacter sp. C26M. NCBI lineage: Bacteria > Pseudomonadati > Pseudomonadota > Gammaproteobacteria > Moraxellales > Moraxellaceae > Acinetobacter > Acinetobacter sp. C26M. The sequence continues at coordinate 2,507,390 of NZ_CP098478.1, read as the reverse complement.
CTGCAAGTGCCATTAATCCTATACCGATGAGTGTCGCAACCATGCCTGCGGGCAGCAAATAGGGCTTTGGATGTTTATCGGTATAGAGACCAATCCATGGTTGTAACAAGGATGCCGTAATCTGATAAACCAAGGCAATCCAGCCAATTTCAGCAAAACTTAATGAAAACTCGGCTTTTAGCATTGGATAACTTGCAGTCACCACAGCTTGAATCGAATCATTTAGCAGATGGGCAAACGCAACTGCGCCGACAACGCGTAATACGAACTTTTGGGGTTGATCATTTGGTGGGAATTGCGCTTGTGGAAATGCATTTTCAAGAGTGCCTGTATTGCTTGCCATGATTGCTCCAACACGTTGTATCAGCTTAAATGGTGATGCTGAAAGAGGTTTGTTTTTCAGTGCGTTTATCCTAAACTGAACAGAAATCGGCCCACAATCATATTTGGGACAGATAGTATCGAGTTCAGGCCATTTTCAGGGATGAGGGCAATGCGCAATATTCAGGTCAATGATTTTCAGGATGTACCGCGTAATGTGATGGCAACAGGCAATGACTATCCAGATGGTCATCTGTTGCCGAGTCATCGCCATAACAGAGGTCAATGTCTATATGCCATTACAGGCGTACTTACGGTGATCACCCATACGGGAAGCTGGGTGGTTCCACCGAAACGCGCGCTTTGGATTCCAGCTGGGATTGACCATGAAGTGCATATGGGTGGAATCACTAAAACACGCAGTGCCTATATTCTTCCAGAAGCGGCAATGCAGGCAGATTTACCGATGCACTGCGCAGTGATCAATGTCTCACCCTTATTACATGAACTATTGTCGACAGCAGTTGATCTCCCCGTTGAATATGACTTTGGAGGAAGAGATGATTATTTAATGCGATTAATCATTGAAGAAATTGCACTCATGCCAGAGCTGCCATTAAATGCCCCCTTACCTCAAGAGCCTCGTTTAGCTGCGCTATGCCTGCAATTATTAAAAGCACCGAGCTTAGATTTTGATCTGGATAAAATTGCAGCACAGGTCGGGATGAGTCGTCGTAATTTCACCCGAATTTTTAGGCAACAAACGGGGATGAGTTTTAGCAATTGGCGACAACAGGCCTGCTTACTCAATGCGTTGACTCGAATGGAATTGGGGCAATCTATTACCAGTGTAGCGATGGAACTGGGTTATAGCAGCAGTAGTGCTTTTACTGCTGCTTTTAGACGTTCTTTGGGCGCTGCGCCACGTTTTTATTTACAAGGAAAATAATTAAGAAACCCACACTCCTGTGCTAATTTAGCTGTATTAACAATTTTTATTCTGCATCGATTTATCTCGATGGCTGCAAACAATAGACATGATAAGATTATGATTTCATTATTAAAACGCTTAGCTTTATCGCAGCAAGGTTTAGAAAAAAATAATAGCTTTGGTGGGGGTATATCTGGAACCCAGAAGGCCATTGAGCATCTCGGTTATGTGCAAATTGATACCATTTCCGTTGTGGAGCGTGCCCATCATCATGTGCTGTGGAGTCGGGTACCGGATTATCAATTGTCTCATCTAAATCAACTGGTAAAAGAGAAACAGATTTTTGAACACTGGGCACATGCAGCCTCTTATTTACCAATGCAAGATTATCGCTATGCCATGCCATTAATGAATGCAATTCGTAATGGAGAAAGCCGTTATTTCAGGGGTGATCAGAAACTGATGGATGAGATTCTGGTGCAGGTGAAAGCAGAGGGCAGCATACGGCTCAGACATATGGAGAAAGGTAAGCGGGAAGGATCAGCAGGTTGGTGGAACGCTGGACCAAGTCGCAAGGCGCTTGAGCAGTTGTTTATGCAAGGCGATTTAATGATCTGTGAACGTAATGGTATGGAAAAAGTTTATGATCTAACTGAACGTTGCATACCGCAGGGCATTGATTTAAGCACGCCAACATTACAGGAATATGCGCAGTATTTATTAAAGACCACTATACGCGCGCACGGTGTATTTACCTGGAAGCAACTGCTGCATTTGAAAACCAATAAGGATTTACGTGAAATCATGCGTAAATTACTCGATGAGCAGATTGATGCTGGTGTGCTCCAAGTTTTCAAACTTGAGAATGGACAAACTGTTTATGTTGCCAGTGCGGTGTTGGAGGATGAACCAGCGATTGCTGCTGAGGTAAAAATATTGTCTCCATTCGATAATTTGGTCATTCACCGAGAGCGCTTAAGTAGCTTGTTTGGATTTGATTACCGCATTGAATGTTATGTACCAGCCGCGAAACGGCAATATGGTTATTTTTGCTTACCACTGCTTTATGCTGATCGTTTGGTGGGCCGCATCGATTGTAAAGTGCATCGCAGCGAAAAAAGATTAGAAGTGATCAGTTTGCATTTAGAAGATCCCAATATGCAGGATCGCGATGAATTTTTGCAGGCATTAGAGCTTGAATTGCATCGTTTCGCTCAATTTAATCAAAGCACGGTACTCGATTGGGATAGAAACAAATTGGGATGAGCTCTGACTGAGCGATCGTTTGTATTGGATCGGCTCAGTCAGCGGTTGAATGAATCATTAAGGTTTATTGATAAGCTTGCTTGAAAGTTCATCCCAGCGTTGGTTTGCGCCTTGCATGGCTTGCATTTTGATATGCCCAAAGCCACGGACTTCAGCAGGTAGTTCAGCTATCTGTTCAGCAACAGCCAGATTATAGCTGTTCGGTGATGAGATCAGGGTTTCAACAAAGGCGATGTAGCGATCACGCCATGCATGCTCATGTTGACGTTCTTGTTGACGTGCAAATGGATCAAAGAAACTTTCGCGCAGCCATTGTAAACGAGCAAGTAACATCATCGGAAAACGCATCCAATAACCGAAGATACGTTTACGTACATTGGTCCCCAGTGTCGGTGGAGCGAGATGATAGGATAAACGTACACCACGACCAAATTGCGATTCAATGGACTTCTTAAAGTTTGCGCCTGTCAGTAAACGTGCAACTTCATATTCATCTTTATATGCCATAACACGATACAGTTGAGTGGCTATGGTTTTTGCCAGTGCTTCAGGTAGTAATTTAGCAACCTGTTCCAACAACATACGATATTGATTGGCATAGGCTTCATTCCAATAGTCTTGCAAACGTATCGTGCGATCATGGATCAGTTCAGCCAGTGTTTGCGGTGCATTACTTTTTGGCAAGCTGTCGAGTAAACGGGTAATTAGGCTCGGATCACTGGCAAGGTGACATCCAATACGGAAGGCTTCAAGGTTTTTATCAATTGCCGTACCATTCAGTTGAATCGCTTTTTCAATACTTTCACGTAATAGAGGAATTTGTCCTGATTGCCATGCCATTCCTAAGAGCAATTGATTGGCATAGATGGCATCGCCTAAAACCTGTGTTGCGATTCGAGCAGCAGGTAAGGAGAGCAGATTTTCTTTGTGAACACGACCACGCAGACGACCAATTAAATCATGAATCGGTGCATACCAGTCACGTTTGTTAATAAAGTCAGAGGTGGGTGAACCATCTTCATTGACAATGACCATCGCATCTTGTTTTAAGCGTGATAGCGCAGCGTTGCTACCCGCGACAATTGCATCGGCACCAATTAATAGGTCACATTGATGTTCAGGGATTTTGGTCGATGAAATTTGTGCATCGTCTGCGGCAATTTGAATATAGGAATAAACCGTACCGCCTTTTTGCGCCAGTCCAGCCATGTCCATCACACGGGTTGCTTTACCTTCCAGATGTGCAGCCATCCCCAGTAAAGCCCCAACGGTGACCACACCTGTACCGCCAACGCCACCGACCATAATACGATTTGGTGTATCAATCAGTTGAGGAATCAAAGGACGTTCAGGCCAACCTGTCGCAAAACCTTCAAATTTTGCGGGACGTTTCATATCACGGGTATGTACCGTTACAAAGCTTGGGCAGAAACCTTCAACACAGGTGAAATCTTTATTACAGCTGCTTTGGTTAATCTGACGTTTGGTGCCCAAAGCGGTTTCTACAGGCTCAATCGACAGGCAATTTGATTTTTTAGAACAATCACCACAACTTTCACAGATATCACTATTGATATAGAGGCGTTCAGCAGGATCTGGGTAAGCATCACGTTTACGGCGACGACGTTTTTCGCTGGCGCAGGTTTGCACATAGATTAAAGCGGTCACACCAGAAATATCACGTAACTCACGTTGCACGGCATCGAGGTCATTGCGATGACGGATTTCGACATGCGGTGCAAGATGCTCTTCTGCATGAATCAACTCTGGCTCATCCGTTACGATGACCTGTTTTTGAATGCCTTCTGCATCCAGCTGGCGGGTAAGTTGTGCGACACTCAAATGTCCATCGACATGCTGACCACCGGTCATGGCAACCGCATCGTTATAGAGGATTTTATAGGTGATATTGATATTGGCAGCAATGGCTTGTCGAATCGCCAAATAGCCTGAGTGGAAATAGGTACCATCACCAAGATTGGCAAAAATATGCTTTTCATTGGTAAAGTGCGAGGCACCCGCCCAACTCACACCTTCACCGCCCATTTGTGAGAAGGTTTCGGTGCCGCGATCCAGTGACACTGCAATATAGTGACAACCGATGCCGCCCAGTGCACGACTGCCTTCTGGCACGACGGTTGAGGTATTGTGTGGACAACCGCTACAGAAATACGGTTTACGCTCGGCCAAATCCAGTACGCGGCGTGATTCTTGCTCAGCTTTATGCAGTAAATCGACACGACTCTGGATTTGCTGTCTTAAGCTTTCAGGCAAATCCAACTGTAAAAATCGTGCTGCCAGCATTTTGGCAATCGGTTCTGGTTGGAACTCGTAATGCCCAATCAATGGTGCTTCTTCAAATGAGGTACTCCATTCACCTTTACCATGGATCGCTTTGCCGATCACATGTGGACGTTGCTCATCAGGCAAGGAATACAATTCATCTTTAATTTGTGCTTCTAGAATTGGACGTTTTTCCTCAACCACAATCAGCTCTTGTAAACCATTAGCAAATTCACGCAGACCTTGTGGTTCCAAAGGCCAGATTAAACCGACTTGATAGACCCGCAGACCAAGTTGTTGCGCTGTTTCATTTTCAATTCCGAGAATGCGCAAGGCTTCAATGGTATCCAGATAGCCTTTACCACTGGCTGCAATGCCAATACGGGCATGCTCACATGGCCATGTGATTTGATTCAGTTGATTGGCACGCGCATAGGCCAATACCGCGGGTAAGCGATATTGATAGAGTCGTTGTTCTTGTTGGATGCCATGATCTGGCCAGCGGATATGGATGCCGTCGGTAGGCAACTCGATTTCAGGTAAAACAGGTGTGACACGATCTAGGTCGACAATGACTGAAGCCGAGGTTTCAACAATTTCACTGACCAGTTTCATTGAGGTCCAAACCCCAGCAAAACGTGACATGGCAATCGCATGGACGCCCAAATCGAGAATATGTTGCACCGAAGTTGGATAGAAAATTGGAATACCACAACCCATCATCACATGTTCGGATTGGTGGGGAACGGTGGATGATTTACAGGAATGGTCATCACCAAACAGGGCAACCACGCCACTGTGTTTGGCCGTTCCTGCAAGGTTGGCATGGCGGAGCACATCGCCTGAGCGGTCTACACCTGGGCCTTTACCATACCACCATGCGCTCACACCATCATATTTACCCTGACCTGCAAGGTTGGCTTGTTGCGTGCCCCAAATGGCAGTCGCTGCAAGATCTTCATTGATACCAGGTTGAAAGACGACATGGTGATCTTTAAGTATGCCTCCAATTTGCCAAAGGAAATTATCATAATTCCCGACAGGGGAACCGCGATAACCTGAAATGAAGCCGGCAGTATGCAACCCGTTCAATTCATCACGGCGAGTCTGTGCTAGAGGTAACCGAACCAGTGCCTGAATGCCTGTCATATAGGCCGAACCGTGATCACTGATATATTTATCGTCCAGTGATACATCTTTAGTAGCGATCATTTTTGGAGTAACTCTTGTCGCTATATTCATTTATGTCTCCTTAGAATTGTGTGTAGTTTTGACTACTTTCTTTTTTCAACATCCGGTTGAATATTTGGAGTAAGTACATATTTTAAAAAGATTGATCAGCGGCGTTCGCTAAAAAAAACTGCTCAATCAATGTACATATTTGTCATTGTGGTTGATCCAGACTGGTGCAACAATGCGTAATTTAGAAAAAGATATTTACGTTATGCGCAAAAATCTTGATGGTGGACTGTTACATGCAATGCATGCCTTCCTGAAAGTGATTGATAGCGGGAGTTTCACGGCTGCCGCTGAACAGATGGAACTGACAACTGCGCAAGTTTCGCGATTAATTAGCGAATTAGAAGGGCGTTTAGGTACAAAACTACTACAACGATCAACCCGCCAGCATGCCTTGACCGAGATCGGTGAAACCTATGCCGAGCAGTGTCGCCAAGTACTGGCGATGGTGGAGGAATCTGAAGCACAAGCCATGGGCATGGCCGCTAGACCACAAGGGCGATTGCGGGTGTTGAGTATGGCCAGTTTTGGCCATCATTATCTGGCGCCAATGATGGCAGATTTCTGTCAAACCTATCCCGACCTGACGGTTGAATATCGGACTTCGCAAAATGTGCCTGATTTGTTAGGTAAGGGCATTGATGTCAGTCTATATCTCACCGAGTCATTGGCAGATTCACGGTTTGTGGCACGTCGAATTGGTACCATCTTTTCGGTGCTATGTGCATCACCTGCATATTTAGAAAAATATGGGGAACCTCAATCCTTGGATGATTTGCAAAAGCATGCCTGCTTACGCTTGGTCAATCCCTCAATTACCCCACAATGGCATTTGGTCAGTGAAAACAGCTGCTCTTATCAGATTGATATTAATGGACCGTTGATTGCTGATACCCCTGAATTGTTGCTGGATGTGGTACAGCAGGATATGGGCATTGCCTTATTACCGACCTTCTCATCGATTGATGCGATTCGGGCAGGGCGACTGCGTCGTATTTTACCTGCTTGGCGATCACCTGATATCGGGGTCTATACCTTATTGCCATCGCGTCATTTTGTGGATGCAAAAACACGGGCATGGCTGGAGTGGGTCGAGCAGCATATTTCGCCAAAAATACAGCAAGATACGGATTATTTTTATAACTAATCTGAGAGAGCGTTAGAAAAAGAATAACAAGGATTAAAATAAAAAATGCTTCTTTAAAAGGAGGCATTTTGTACAGAGATAATTATTAGAGTTCTTGTATAAGTCATTTTTGAGCTGTATTGAATTCGCAATGAAAGTTCCCTCTCCTTTTTAAAGGAGAGGGCTAGGGAGAGGGTTTATAAGAATCCCCCTCATCCTCTTGCGGACTTATAGTCCTCATCACCAACACCAATGGAGAAGGGACTTTCAACACCAATTATTGATTATTTTTGACTATTGAAAGAGCTCTATCATATTGAAATAAATCGCATAGACGAGTCTCGTCCCAATATCTACATGGAACGAGAAAAAGGTGAGACCTAATCAGCTGAGCAAGCTTCATTGATTAAGCTTGTTGCCAAATGATAAGTGAATCGGAATCTAGATATCACTAAGCACACTTTGTTTGCCAGTAGGCATTGCTGTAATTGGATAAGCTTTTTCGGTTTAAGACATGGCTAATATTTTGGCTGGCCTGCATCAGTTTTTCTAAATTAATGCCTGTTTCAAAGCCCATATGCGATAGCAAATAGAACAGATCTTCGGTCGAGACATTGCCTGAAGCGCCTTTGGCATAAGGGCAGCCACCCAGTCCAGCAAGTGATGAATCAAACACACGAATGCCTTGTTGTAAGGACTGATAAATATTGGCAATCGCCATGCCGTAGGTATTGTGGAAATGACCTGCCAAAACCTTGCTATCAATTTCTGCCAGACAGGCTTGCCAAACTTTTTTAACCCGATCAGGTGTGGCGGTACCGATGGTCTCACCCAAAGAGACTTCATAGCAACCCATGTCATAGAGTCGTTTAACCACCTTTAGCACTTGCTCAGGTGCAATCGCACCTTCATAAGGACAATCCACGATACAAGAGACATAACCACGGACACGTATATGCTGCGCTTTGGCTGCACGTAGCACATCAGCGAATTTTTCAAAGCTTTCATCAATTGAACAGTTAATATTTTTACGGGTAAAGCTTTCAGAAGCTGCGGTAAATACCGCAACCTCCTTGCATCCTACCGCTTGCGCAGCCTCAAAACCTTTGATATTGGGGGTGAGCAGGCTTAAATTCAGATCAGTACCTTGTGGCAGCTGCTTAAACAGCTCATCGCTTTGTGCCATTTGCGGTACCCATTTAGCAGAGACACAGGAACCGACTTCAATTGATTTTAGTCCTGCATTTATCAGATCATGAATGAAGTTTAGCCGTTGTTCGACGGTCAACGCCTGTTTTTCGTTTTGCAGACCATCTCGGGGTCCAACTTCCACGATTTTGACAAACTCACTCATGCAACTTCCTCCTGTAAAGGCTGAAATTCCACCAGTTCATCGCCAGCTTTCACCTGATCACCGACTTGGAAATAGGCATCAACAATCACGCCATCTTGTGGTGCACGGATAGTGTATTCCATTTTCATGGCTTCAAGTGTCATCAGGATATCGTCTTTTTTGACACTATGATTAGCACCGACCAGAACCTGTGTTACCACACCCGGCATGGGTGCTTTGAGGTGGCCTTGATCTGCTTGGCTATCGTCTTGATGATAATCTTGGCGAATATAGGCAAATTTATGGCTTTGTCCCGTATGGAACAGGGTAATGCCTTGCGGACTCTGGTTGAAAGACAGTTTTTGCTGGGTACCATTGAGATGAATCACCGCTGTGTGTGCATCCAATAATTGTCCAGAAATCTGATAACTTCCGCCGTTATATTCCGCATTAAAACCGTGTTCTGCCGAACTGATCTTGATTTGAATATTCTGATCTAGATAGTTCAGTTTGATGGTTTGTTTAAAGGCAATATTTAAACGCCATAGTGGTTGTGCTTGCCATAACAGTTTTTGGCTAGAGTGATTATTGCCGAGTTTGCTTAAAAACTCGATAAAGGCAGTCGTGACCACCAACTCAGGCTTAATCTGTTCAGGAGAGAACAAAAAATCATGTTCACGCTGAATTAGGTTGGTATCCAGTTTGGCCTGTTTAAATGAATCACAGCGTACAATTTTTTCAAGAAAGGCAATGTTGTTCCCTAAGCCATCGACATGGAATTGACTGAGTGCATGTTGCATTTGAATCAAAGCCGCTTCACGGTTTTTGCCCCATACGATCAATTTGGCAATCATTGGGTCATAATAGGTGGTGATTTCATCACCTTCAACAATGCCACTATCAACACGAACAGATTGGTTTTGCGTTGGGTAGTGTAGATAGTCGATTTTGCCAATCGCAGGTAAGAAGCCTTTTTCGGGTTCTTCTGCATAAATTCGTGCTTCAAGGGCATGACCTTGAATCTGCAATTGATGTTGTAGCTTTGGTAATGGCTCACCATCTGCAACACGCAATTGCCACTCCACCAGATCTTCACCGGTAATCATTTCCGTAACTGGATGTTCAACTTGCAGACGGGTATTCATTTCCATGAAGTAGGCTGTACCATCCTGTTCTACAATAAACTCCACTGTACCCGCACCGACATAATCCACAGCACGGGCAGCATCAATTGCCGCTTGACGCATGGCTTCGAGTTTCTCAGCTGGCATCTGTGGTGCAGGGGCTTCTTCCAGTACTTTTTGATGACGACGTTGTACTGAACAGTCCCGTTCAAAAAGGTGTACATAATTGCCATGCGTATCACCAAAGACTTGCACTTCAATATGACGCGGTTGAATCACATAACGTTCAATCAGGACATCATCATTGCCAAAGCTGGATTTAGCTTCACGTTTACATGAGGCTAAGGATTGCAAGAAATCCTCGCTACGTTCGACCAAGCTCATGCCTTTACCACCACCGCCAGCACTGGCTTTGATCAGTACTGGATAGCCAATTGCATCGGCTTGCTGTTTTAAAAACTCAGCCTCTTGATTGGTGCCGTGATAACCCGGTGTTAATGGCACACCTGCTTTTTCCATCAGTGCTTTAGAGGTGGCTTTGAGACCCATGGCTAAAATCGCATCGACAGGTGGCCCAATAAAGCAAATATTGTGTTGCTGGCAAGCTAGGGCAAATTGATCATTTTCGGACAAGAAACCATAACCAGGGTGAATCGCTTGGCTGCCAGTATCAATCGCTGCTTGAATAATACGATCCACCTGTAAATAACTTTGTGTGGCAGGGGATTGCCCAATATAAATCGCTTCATCCGCCAATTTAACGTGCTGTGCATTGGCATCTGCATCTGAATACACCGCAACCGTTGCGATACCGAGTTTTTTTGCAGTGCGAATCACACGGCAGGCAATCTCGCCACGGTTCGCAATTAAAATCTTTTCAAACATTGTGATCGTCCTGAATTGTTGTTATTGGGAGGTGGAAGTCCACGCAGGTTGTTGTTTATTTAAAAAGGCATTCAGTCCTTTTTTGGCTTCGCTGCCTTGACGAACTTGAGCAATATGTTGTGCTGTTTGCTTGAGCAAATCATCACTCATCGTTTGGTGGCTGACCATCTGAATCAACTGTTTCGATGCAGCCTGTGCCTGTGGTCCACCGAGTAACAGTGCATCGATAATCTCTTGAACTTTTTGGTCTAAGTCTTCTGCATCTGCGACTTCATGAGCCAAGCCAATCTGTTTGGCTTTCGGTGCTGAAATGCGTTCAGCTGTTAAGAAGTAACGAGAAGCCTGCCGAGCACCAATGGCACGAATTACATAGGGACTGATGGTGGATGGCGCAAGACCGAGTCGAACTTCCGAAGTGGCAAATTTGGCGTCAGTACTGGCAATACAAATATCACAGGCAGATGCCAAACCCATGCCACCACCAAAGGCAATACCATGCACACGCGCAAGTGTTGGTTGCTTTAATGTCGCGAGTGCATTGAGCATCTGTGCCAGTTTTAAAGCATCGGCTTCGTTTTCAGTTGAAGAGGCTTGACCAGCTTGTTTCATCCAGTTCAGGTCGGCACCTGCTGAGAAGCTTTTGCCACGTCCTGCCAAGACCACTACACGCACATCATCACGCTGATTTAAGCTGTTAAAGCAGGCATGTAATTCTTCAATCACCGTAGTATTAAAGGCATTGTGCAGTTCAGGTCGGTTTAGCCATACATAAGCCACTTGACCGTGTTGCTCCAGTTGTAAAAATTGATAGCTCATAGACACCTCTTACATGCGGAACACGCCGAACTTGGTCGGTTGAATTGGTGCATTCAGCGCAGCAGCAAGACTCAGCCCCAGCACATGACGGGTTTGAGCAGGGTCAATCACACCGTCATCCCAGAGGCGGGCAGAAGCATAATAAGGATGCCCTTGGTGCTCATATTGTTCACGAATCGGTTGTTTAAATTGATCTTCCTCTTGTGCTGTCCACTGCGCACCTTTTTGCTCAATCTGATCACGCTTCAAGGTTGATAATACGCTGGCAGCCTGTTCACCACCCATTACAGAAATACGTGAGTTCGGCCATGTCCATAAAAAGCGTGGTGAGTAAGCACGGCCACACATACCATAGTTGCCAGCACCAAAAGAACCCCCAATAATCAGGGTCAGTTTCGGTACATTGGCTGTGGCAACTGCCATCACCAACTTGGCACCATTTTTGGCAATGCCTTCATTTTCATATTGGCGACCGACCATAAAGCCAGTGATGTTTTGGATAAATAGCAATGGGATATTGCGCTGAGTGCACAGCTCGATAAAATGTGCACCTTTTTGTGCTGACTCGGAAAATAGAATCCCATTATTGGCTATGATGCCAACAGGCATGCCGTAAAGTGATGCAAAACCTGTAATGAGGGTTGAACCAAAACGTGCTTTAAACTCATCAAAACGTGAACCATCGACAATACGTGCAATCACTTCACGGACATCGAAAGGTTTACGCGCATCACTGGGCACAACCCCATAAAGTTCGTTGGCATCAAACAGGGGTTCATCAATCTGTTTGTTTAATTCGTTGGGCTTCTTATTCAAATTGGCAACAATGTTACGGGCAATCGCAAGCGCGTGTTCATCATTTTCCGCCAAATGATCGGCAACCCCTGACAGGCGGGTATGTACATCACCACCACCCAAATCTTCACTGCTGACCACTTCGCCTGTCGCGGCTTTGACCAGTGGCGGGCCACCGAGGAAAATCGTACCTTGGTTGCGTACAATAATCGTTTCATCTGACATGGCAGGGACATAAGCACCACCAGCGGTACAGCTGCCCATCACTACCGCAATTTGGGCGATACCTTGGCTCGACATACGTGCCTGATTATAGAAAATACGACCGAAATGATCTCGATCAGGAAACACCTCATCTTGCATCGGCAAGAATGCACCGCCTGAATCGACGAGATAAATACACGGCAAGTGATTTTGCTCAGCAATTTCCTGCGCACGTAAATGCTTTTTCACTGTCAATGGATAATAGGTGCCACCTTTGACGGTTGCATCATTGGCGACGATCATGCAGGTTACACCATTGACTTGGCCAATCCCTGCAATCACTCCCGCAGCAGGAATGTCATCTTCATACACCTTGTAAGCAGCCAATTGACCAATTTCTAAAAAAGCAGTGCCGACGTCAATCAGTTGATCAATACGGTCGCGTGGTAAAAGTTTGCCTCTGGCCAAATGTTTTTGGCGCGCATTTTCACCACCACCAAGTGCGACTTTTTGTGCCACTTGTTTCAGATCGCTGACCAATGTTTGCATGGCGTGTTGATTGGTTTTGAAGTCTTCACTTCGAACATTAATTTTGCTGTGTAATTGGTTCATAAGCTGCATCCTGAATTATGGTTATTATTTGGTTTCATTAAACAGTTCGCGGCCAATCAGCATGCGGCGAATTTCCGAAGTTCCTGCACCAATTTCATAAAGTTTGGCGTCACGCCATAAACGACCAGCTGAAAATTCATTGATATAACCATTACCACCGAGCGTTTGAATGGTTTCACCTGCCATCCAAGTGGCTTTTTCTGCTGCATATAAAATTGCACTGGCTGCATCTTTACGTAAGCTACGGTCATGGTCGGCTTTGTCACAGGCTGCACCAACCGCATAAACCAAGGCTTTACAAGCCAGCCAAGTGGAATACATATCCGCCAGTTTGCCTTGCATCAATTGAAATTCACCCAAGGCCTGACCGAATTGTTCACGTTCATGCAGGTAGGGAATCACCACATCCAGACAAGCATCCATAATGCCTAAAGGGCCAGCACTTAAAACCGCACGTTCATAGTCCAGACCACTCATTAGTACTTTGGCACCGTTGCCAACACCACCGAGTACGTTTTCAGCAGGCACTTCAACATTGTCAAAAAATAGCGGATAGGTATTAGAGCCACGCATCCCGAGTTTGTCTAAATGCTTACCATGACTAAAGCCGGGCATGTCTTTTTCAATCAGGAAGGCAGTCATGCCTTTGGCACCCGCATGTGGATCAGTTTTGGCATAAACAACCAGTACATCAGCATCACCGCCATTGGTGATCCACATTTTTGAACCATTGAGAACAAAATGATCGCCTTTTTGTTCAGCACGGAGTTTCATACTGACCACATCCGAACCAGCATTGGGTTCAGACATCGCTAAGGCACCGACAAAGTCACCTGAAATCAGCTTGGGTAAATATTTCTGCTTTTGTTGCTCACTGCCGTTACGGTTGATCTGGTTAATACACAAGTTAGAATGTGCACCGTAGGAAAGACCAATAGATGCGGATGCGCGCGAAATTTCTTGCAACACGATGATATGTGCCAGATAGCCTAGATTGGTGCCACCATATTCCTCAGAAACGGTTAAGCCCATCAGCCCCATGTCACCAAATTTTTTCCAAAGATGAGCAGGGAAGACATTGTCCTGATCGACTTGTTGAGCGATTGGTGCAATTTCCTTTGCACAAAATGCAGCAACTGAATCTTGTAGAGCAATTAACGTTTCATCCAGACCAAAGTTCAAGCTACGTAGGTTCATTATGTTGTCATCCCAGTGATTATATTTGTTGTTCCATTAAGCGTTGTTGTGTGTGCTTAGGAACTACCTTACAATGAATTTTTAAAAAAGTGAATAGTGATTCATAAAATGATTTACAATTCACTTTATTTGTTAGAGAATAAAATTTATGAGCTATAAACGATCAACTTTAATGCAGGAGCGGATGGAGCAAAATCGTAAATCGATTTTGAGTTCAGCCAGAAAATTAATTTCAGAGGGAGGGTTCAAAGACGCACAGATACAAACCATTGCTGAGCAAGCAGGGGTCTCAAGTGGTCTGGTTTATCGCTACTTTGACAATAAAAGTCAGGTGTTAATTGAAGTCTTGTCAGAAGCCATCAATACCGAGCTGTTGGTGATTGATGCCATCACAGAAAGTGATCTGACAGCACAACAAAAATTGCATAAGGCAGTCGCGACCTTTGTAAAACGGGCCTTGAATAGTCCGCAGCTGGCATATGCACTTATGTTTGAACCAGTGGATTCAACTGTTGAACATGAGCGTTTTCGGGTAAAGCAGTTGATTAAACAAAGTATTAAAAAAATCCTTGCGGATGGAAATGCAAGTGGTGAATTTGTTTTGGATGACTTAAACACAGCAGCCATGTGTGTGGTTGGGGCGATGACCTATGTGGTGGTCGAACCGTTGGATCCAGCGCAAAATACCAAGTTTGATCATGCGCATAAAGACTATTTTTCCAAACAGATTGCTGACTTTTGTGTGGATGCAGTACAGAAAAAGTAGGGCAGACGAAACGGTTTAACATCACAATAACAGGCAGTTTGAAAAGTAGTTGCAGTTACAACAATTAGATCAGGTAAGAACAGAATTAAAAAAGAATCAAGGAGAATGATTCAATGCAATATGTACGGTTAAGCTATGCCTCTGGAACCAGTTCGCAGCCCCTGTTGGGGATGACGATTGGAGATAAATTTGATCAAGTCTGCCAGCAATATGCTGAGCAAGAGGCGATTGTCAGTTCACATCAGAACCGACGCTTAAGCTATAAAGCGCTACAGCATGAAGTGAATGCATTTGCCTGTAGTCTGCTCAAGCTGGGTTTGAAAAAAGGGGATCGATTGGCGATCTGGTCGCCCAACTGCGTGGAATGGACCGTGACCCAATTTGCCGCATTTAAAGCAGGCATCATTTTGGTGAACTTAAATACCGCCTATAAAAGTCATGAACTGGAATATGTGTTAAATAAAGTCTCCTGCAAAGGCTTGGTTATCGCCTCACAATTCAAGACCACAGATTATCAAGAATTACTGAGCAAGATTGCGCCAGAGCTGGCATCTAGTCCTGATAAAGTATTGAACGCAGCTCGGTTACCGCATTTAAAATATGTCATTAAAATTGATGAGCAGCAGCATACAGGCATTCATCGTTTTAGCGATTTACTTGAAACCCCGAATCAATCTCAGCTTGATGAGTTACAACGCTTAGCCAAGCAGTTGCAGTTTGATGAAACCATTAACATCCAATTTACCTCAGGCACAACAGGCAATCCGAAAGGGACCATGTTGACGCATCATAATATTTTGAATAATGGTTATTTTGTCGGTGAAGGGATTGGATTAACCCCCCAAGATCGAGTCTGTATCTCAGTCCCTTTATTCCATTGTTTTGGCATGGTGATGGGCAATCTGGCTTGTATCACGCATGGTACAACCATGGTTTATCCTGCTTCTGTATTTAATCCATTGGAAACCTTAAAAACCATTGAGCAGGAAAAATGTACGGCAGCTTATGGTGTGCCGACCATGTTTATTGCCATTTTGGAACATGAGCAATTTGCTGAATTTGATTTGAGCAGTTTACGTACGGGCATTATGGCAGGTAGTCCATGTCCGAGAGAAATCATGCAGCGTGTGATTGACCGTATGCATATGTCAGAAATCACCATCTGTTATGGTATGACCGAAACCTCTCCAGTCAGTGTGCAGAGTTATATTGATGATTCAATTGATAAACGCGTTAGCACAGTGGGACATGTTCATCCACATTTAGAAGTTAAAATTGTCGATTTAGAAGGCGAAATTGTGCCACAAGGAACACTGGGTGAACTTTGTGTACGTGGTTATTCCGTAATGGCGGGGTATTGGGATGAGCCTGAAAAAACCAAAGAAGTCATCGACACAGCAGGCTGGATGCATACTGGGGATATCGCTGAAATGGACAGTGAAGGCTTTGTCAAAATCAAAGGTCGGATTAAAGATGTCGTCATTCGCGGCGGTGAAAACCTGTTTCCTAAAGAAATCGAAGACTTTTTATATACCCATCCCGATGTCTGTGATGTGCAAGTGATTGGTCTACCCGACATGCGTTATGGTGAGGAACTCTGCGCCTGCATTATTTTGCATGAACATCATCAAAGCAATGAAGACACTATCCGCAGCTTCTGCAAAGAGCATATTTCACATAATAAAGTGCCACGTTACGTTAAGTTTTTTGATGAGTTCCCAATGACCGCATCAGGCAAAGCACAGAAATTTAAATTGCAGGAAATCATGCGGGTAGAACTGAATTTGACTACTGAAATTTTTGATTAAAACTGTATTCCTCCTCAGTGTATTGAGACTGAGGAGGAGCTTTGATGTCGTGGTTGTCTAAATATAGGATGTCAGGATCAATAAATGAAGATTAGAAATGATTGGTCACGTGCAGAAATACAGGCTTTATATGAGCAGCCTTTATTAGATTTGCTGTTTCAGGCACAACAGTTACACCGACAGTATTTTGCTGCGAATACGATTCAGGTTAGTACTTTGCTCTCTATTAAGACTGGGAAATGCCCAGAAGATTGTAAGTATTGTTCGCAATCGGCACGTTATGATTCAAAACTGGAAGCAGAAAAACGCATTGCCGTCGAGAAAGTCATTCAAGAGGCACAAAAGTCTAAAGCCTCAGGTGCATCTCGTTTTTGTATGGGTGCCGCATGGCGCAATCCACATGAACGCGATATGCCTTATGTACTGGACATGGTACGTGAGGTTAAAGCTTTAGGACTGGAAACTTGTATGACTTTGGGCATGCTGAATGCTTCTCAGGCTGAGCGTTTAAAAGATGCTGGTCTGGATTATTACAACCATAATCTGGATACCTCGCGGGAATATTATTCCCACATTATTAGTACCCGAACCTTTGATGATCGACTGGATACCTTAGACCATGTTCGTCAGGCAGGCTTGAAAGTCTGTAGTGGTGGGATTGTCGGTTTAGGTGAAAGTCGCGAGGATCGGATTGGTCTTTTACACGAGTTAGCGACGTTGCCACTACATCCTGAGTCTGTACCGATCAATATGCTGGTACCGATTGAAGGAACACCGTTGGCTCAAGTCGAAAAACTGGATGTTGTTGAGTGGATTCGGACTATTGCTGTGGCACGATTAATTATGCCCAAAAGTTATATTCGACTCTCCGCAGGCCGTGAAGCATTAACCGATTCAGATCAAGCTCTAGCATTTATGGCAGGTGCCAATTCTATTTTTTCGGGTGAAAAACTGTTGACCACTGCCAATGCGGGCGAAAATCGTGATCACGCTTTATTTCAAAAATTGGGTTTGAGTATTGAAGCGAGTAAACCTTCTATAAAGCAGTTATCTGTTGATGCAATGCTGACTGTTTAAGACTTAAAAGTAGAGGATCAAATGGCGAAAGATTTTAACAGTCAAAAAGTGGTGGAACGCTATGACGATCATATTCGTCGTCTGATTCCAGGTTATGAGCTGATGCATCAACAAGTCGATGCGATTTTACAGTCAGCTTTAAGTGCAGACGCAGAGATTTTAATTGTCGGTTGTGGCACAGGCTATGAGCTTGAATATCTACTGAACAGACATCCAACTTGGTGCTTTACGGCTGTTGATCCTTCTTTGAGTATGTTGCAGAAAGCACAAGCCTTGATTCAGGGACTGGGTCAGTCCGAGCGGGTGCAATTTGTTCATGGCGAAACAGCAGCATTACCTACACAGCCAAAATTTGATGCGGCCTTGTCAATTTTAGTTGCGCATTTTGTGCCGCATGCGCTTAAACCGAGTTTCTTTGCTGAAATATCGCAGCGATTAAAAGTGGATGGATTGCTCATGACCTACGACCTGATGGCCTGTGAAGCTCCTCAACAATTCAAAGCTTTGCCACTGCTGTGTCAGAACAATGGCCTGAGTGTCGAGCAGAGCCAAGCCATGATGGAACGTTTAGAGCAAGATTTTTTCACGCTCTCTTTTGACGCTTATCAGCAACTACTTCAGTGCACAGGTTTTGAACAGGCGCGTTGCTTTAGCCAAGTTTTAACTTATCAAGGACTGATTGCTCAGAAAAAACAAGAGGATATCTTGACCTCGGAACATTCTGGTAAGGCAGTTTTCACTCAACAAGGAATTCAACATTAAAACTGCAACTTAATTTTTAGCTTTTAACGGAAGTCTTTAACAGTGGTTGAAATTGCCGCTGCTAGCTTCTGCTGTCTTTAAAAATAGTGGCTAGTGATTTAAATAGGAGGTGAAAAGTAAATAAATCAATGCTTTGAAGTTTTTAGAATAAAAAATGTGATGTGGTACATCGGTACGACAAAGGAACAACACAAACAAAGAATGATCTTAAAACGGGTTTTAAGATCAGTCGAAAAGGAAATTGATTCTAATGAAAAAGCTTATTTTAACGGTACAAAAAAGCATGCTGGCTGCGGCAGTTTTAACGGCTATGTCCTCTGCTTATTCGGGAACTGAGAGTGCTGAAATTGCACAGCTTAGACAAGAAGTACAAGAATTGCGCGCCATGCTGCAACAATATGTAAAGCAACCTGTTTCTTCTCAATCGACGGCTCAAGTCGCGGTTGCTGCTTCGCCACAAGTAACTGAAACACAAGCCCCAAAATTGAACATCAGCAAAGGTGGGGCTGAAGTGAATTTATATGGTTATATCCGTGCTGATGCCTCGTATCAGGCCAAAGGTGCATCGACCATGTATAACAATATCAGTGGCGTACCACTAGAACATACTGCCGAGGAAGCTCAGCAAAAAGACCGCTTGCATTCAACCGTCAACGTCACCCGTTTAGGTTTGAATTTTAAAACACCGACGGCAGCAGGCGATGTTGGCGGCAAGCTAGAAATGGATTTCTTTGGTGGCAGTACACGCGATCAATTCCGTATTCGTCATGCCTATTTAACCTTTGATAAATGGTTGATTGGTCAGACTTGGTCCACTTTTATTGCGCCTGAATATTATCCAGAAACCATTGATGCTGGAACCTATGTGGGTGGTGCATTACAACGCTCTCCGCTGGTTCGATATAGCGATAATTTATCAGCCAACACCAGTTTTGCTGTCGCGATTGAAGACCCTAAATATACCGCAACCTCTGACCCTGATAATGAAATGCGTTTGCCTGCTTTAGTTGGGAGATTGAACCATAAATTTGCCAATGGTTCACTGTTATCAGGTCGTACTTTTATGGCCGAGAAAAAGACCAGCAATGACGAAGAATGGGCATGGGGTGTAGGATTCGGTGGTAAATATCAGTTAACGCCACAAACCTTCTTAAAAGCTGACTATTACCATGTCAAAGGTGATGGTCGCTTCCTGCTTTGGACCAATAATAGCTATGTAATTGATGATAAAAATCATATTCAGAGCAATGAGTTCGATACCATTTCCGCAGGCTTGACCCATCAGTTTAATTCGAAGCTTCGTTCCACCTTGGGTTATGGTTATATGAAAGCCAAGGATGAAAATACTTTCGCTGAAATTCAAAAAAATAATGCGACTCAAAACAAGGAGCTTTGGCAGGGCTGGATCAATGCCATGTACAACCCGTATAAACCAATTACCTTGGGGGTGGAATATGTCTATGGCGAGCGCGAAACCTTTGATGGACGTAACGGGATTGATAACCGCTTCAATATGATGGCGAGTTACGATTTTTAATCAAGACCTTGAATAATCTGTTTTTTCTTTAGGGTGCAGTATGTCGTTTTAAAAATGAACAAGAATTTATCTCATAGAGGAGATGATTAAATGGCAACATCGACGTTGAATGTCAATGCAATTATTGACCAAGCAAAATTTACCCCTTTTCACTGGAGCATTTTGCTTTGGTGCTTACTGATTATTATTTTTGACGGTTATGACCTAGTTATTTATGGTGTGGTTTTACCTGTATTGATGCAGGAGTGGTCACTCACTGCGGTGCAGGCAGGTATGCTGGCCAGTACTGCCTTATGTGGCATGATGTTTGGTGCCATGCTATTCGGGGCTTTGGCAGATAAAATTGGTCGCAAAAAAGTGATCTTGATCTGCGTGACTTTTTTTAGCGGTTTTACTTTCTGGGGCGCTTTTGCATCGACGCCTTTTGAGTTTGGTATTTTACGGTTTTTAGCGGGTTTAGGCATTGGTGGGGTGATGCCGAATCTGGTAGCTTTGACCTCTGAATATGCACCGAAACGGATACGCAGCACTTTAGTTGGCAGTATGTTTAGTGGCTATGCCATTGGTGGAATTATTTCGGCATTGTTGGGCAGTTATTTAGTCGAAAGCCAAGGTTGGCAAATCATGTTCTTGATTGCCGGTATTCCATTGTTGTTGCTACCGATTTTATGGAAGTTCTTACCTGAGTCATTGACCTTTTTGGTGAAAAGCGGCAAGACCGAGCAAGCCCATGCCATTATTCAGAAAATTGCACCAGAACAGGTATTCAGCAGTGAGACGCGTTTATGCTTGAATGAGGATCATCTGGATACAGGCAGTTCTGCCAAAGCCTTATTTCAACACGGTCGTGCATTAAGTACCTTGATGTTCTGGCTATTATTCTTTATGTGTTTGTTGATGGTCTATGCATTGAGTAGTTGGTTGCCAAAATTGATGCTGGCAGCAGGCTATTCATTGGGTAAAAGTATTTTATTCTTGCTGGCACTGAATGTTGGGGCCATGATTGGGGCAATTTTTGGTGGCATACTTTCAGATAAATTCCACTTAAAGCCTGTGATTTTAACTATGTTTGTAGCAGGGGTATTTGCCTTGGTCGGGCTAGGCTATAACTCCCCAGCCTATATTTTATATGGTTTGGTGACGATTGCAGGGGCTGCAACCATTGGTACATCTATCTTACTTTATAGTTATGTGGCGCAATACTATCCATTGAGTGTGCGCTCGACAGGCATTGGTTGTGCGTCTGCGGTTGGAAGAATTGGTGCCATCGTTGGACCGATTTTAACAGGGATGCTACTGACCTTAGGCTTACCGCATAAGTTGAACTTTGTCATGATTGCCATCCCAGCGATTATTGCGATTTTTGCGGTGTTGGTGCTGAAACGGCATGAGTCGGATAGTGGCAGTAGGAGTACGGTCAATCCAGCAACAGATATCGCTGAAACAGGCGAAGCATAGCAATACATCATTAATTATAAAACAAAGTCGATGGGCCTAGTTCATCGACTTTGAAACCACTTTATCTTCGAGTACAACCTTCACGGTGATGCTTTGTGGACTGATCGTCACCCGAAACAAGAAAAGTAATCGAGCAGTAATGCTCCATCTAAACTTATCCAATATCATGATAAGAGCTATGCTTTGACGGTTAGTCCTTATTGTTTTTATAAGAGAAATAGGAGCAACCTGCACACGAGAGCATAATGATGGCAATACCCAGAATTTGATAAGGATTAAGATGCTCATTCAAGATCAGCCAACCTGCAAGGGCACTGACGGCAGGAGAGGCACTTAGTAAAATTCCAAACACTTTGGGTTCTAGTTTTTTCATTGCAAAAATATCTAACAAGAATGGAATGGTACTGGAAAGTAGCGACACTAAAACACAGAGCAGTAAAATCCAATAAGAATGAAATAGCTGATTCAGATCAGAAATGCCAAAGGGCAGCGCAAATAAAGTTGCGACCAACATGCCAATTGCCACTGTATTGCTGCCGCCTTTTGCGACTTTCGTACCGTAAATGATATACATGCCCCAACAGAATGCTGCGGCAAGCGCATAAAACATGCCGATATAACTAAAATTCTGATTGGCATTGCCTAGCGGTAACAGCATTAGCCCCACAAACGACAAAGCACCCCATAGTAAATCCTGCCTCTGCTTTGACATCAAAATGGCAACGGTGAGTGGACCCAAGACTTCAATTGAAATAGCAATACCAATCGATAAATGGGAAAAAGCCTTATAGATCAAAAGATTCATTAAACTCAGAATCAGTCCATAAATGATCAGATTTTTCCAATCCATCTGGCTGTTGACGTTGCGCCAAGGTTTGAAAATCATCCATAACAATAAGGCTGAGAAACTTAAACGAATCAATGCAACCCCTTCGGCACCAAAGATCGGAAATAGAGTTTTGGCAATCGCTGCCCCAATTTGTACCGAGGCAAGCGATAGGCATGCTGCGGCTAAGGCAAATTCTTGCTTATTGTGTACAGAATGAATCATGTTGGTGACCAATGGATTGATCATGAGATTTTAGTTCTAGAATGATGATTAAATAGTGCTTATTGATTGAAGTGGATGAGTAATTCACTCTATTATCGAAGAAAGATGAGGAATTAATTCATGGCAGAAATTTCACTCGATCATTTTGACTATGCAATTTTAAGAATATTGCAGCAGGACAATAAGACCTCACATCGTCAGATTTCTGAACAAATTGGATTGTCTCAGGCATCGGTACAACGGCGTATTGTTCGAATGGAACAGGAGTCGATCATTGAAAAAAATTGTGCGGTACTGAATCCAAAGCGTTTTGGGGAAAAAGTGACATCAATTATTGAGGTCCGTTTAAGTGAAGATCGCTCAATCGTAATGGATCGAGCAAAGCAATACTTTGCGGCAGTTGAAGAAATCCAGCAATGCTATTTCGTCAATGGTGGTGTGTCTTTTATCATGATTATGATCTCCAATAACTTATCTCACTTTGAAGCTTCAGTAAGAAAGCATTTTGCAGATAATCAGGATGTAAAAACCTATCGGACTTTAATTGTTTTAGATCGGGTCAAAGTCAGTTTAGATCTTTGTTTTTAATTCGGATTGAACTGCTGATTCAGTTTCACTTGGTTGAGGTGTGAATCCATACAAGGGGTGTTGCCTAGACCTTCTAAACCAAGTGCTGTTCTACTGCAATCAACGGCTCTGGGGAAAAGCTAAACATCATTTTCAATCGAGCATTGACCTAAAATACTAAAAGCAAAAGTCATGTCCTGTTCTTGAACACAGGCAAATCCTAGCAATATACCCGATTGAATGGGGGTATCGACACCTGAATAATATTGTGACAATGGGTGAACATTGATCCCTGCGAGAAAGTGCGAGTGCAGAGATTGCAACACTATTGGCATGATCAGCTAATTTAAGCACCAGATGCAGCCCAGTATCATGATTAAACTCATATAAAAACAGATCTCGGATATAACGGCAAAATGGAGTAAATAGTGCGGATGCTTTTTTAATTTAGTACTTACATTGTTTTTATTGAAATTCTTGAGGATGTTATGGGTGGGATATTATTATAGTTTATGAGGTTTTTATTTAGGCCTGATTATGTCTACTAATTTTTTATAATTAAATTTTAATCTATATGATATTTTTATATTTGATGGATTGTCTTTGTGTGTTCACATCTTAATTTTGGTTTGGAGTTTGGAGCGTTTTTGATATATGAATAAAGACTATATTGTTAATTTATTAGGTTTTTTGTGTTCACTCAGTTGGTTGAGTTTTTAATATAATAACTCTTTTGTTTTGAGAGTTGATAGTGAAGAAGTGGGTTTGCAAGAAATGTGGTTTGTATAAGCGAATTGTTCCAAGCAATATTAAATTAGGTCGGAAAGTTTTCTTTATACAAAAGGAAGCTGATAATATGGGTAAAGTAACTGAAATAATATATAAGGGTTCAGTTGTAAGCCGAAATGATGATGTCCTGATGATACTAAGTAATGGTCTTTTATTTACAGTTAAAGATACTGATGTTTATCCGGAAGATGCGCCAGTGTATTTTGTGTATAATATGTTTGGGGTTTGTGAGTGCTAATTGTTTAATGTAATGGAGTTTTGGTTGGGTTGTAATTGTGAAAATTTATAAAAATTAAAATAAAAAATATTGTTGGTGGTCTATATTTGTTTTGAGATTAATTCATTATTTTATAAAAATAAAAACTAATAATATTTATCTTAATAAGTAATGGTGCACTTTAAAGTGGTTGTAATCATAGTTGGAAAATTATGATCTTTAATTTAATTAATATTTAAGTTTTTTCGTTTAAGCTATATTCAATAGAAAAATAAAATCTATTTGATAGAGGGTGTCGCATATAAAATTCTCAAAATCTTACTCACTGTTACTATTGAGGAAGGCTTCACTCAGAAAAATTGATACTCGTAGACATTTACCGTACACCTTTGACTGTAATGCTCAATAGCCAAGCTTACAGAAATAACATTCATACAGTTCCATATGCTAGTAAAATGTGGGCTGATTATTACAACAGTTATGAATCAAGTTCAGATTGAAGCCTGCCAAATAGGGGCATTCAAGGTCATTTGGCTATTCAAAAAATCGTAAAAAAGGTACTAAGCCACTGTGTTGTCTAAAAATGGTTAGATGATCAAAACAGAATATTTTAGGAAGAAAACAATGGATTTAAAGGATAAAACCATCATTATTACAGGTGCTTCAAGTGGGATCGGAGAACAAGCTGCCATACAACTGGCGCAAGCAGGTGCTATAGTTTGCCTCATTGCACGTCGGCTAGATGAGCTGCAACGCATTCAAAGTAGCATTCAGGCACAAGGTGGGCGAGTTTCTATTTATCCAGCTGATTTGACCCAGCTAGATCAAGCGCAAAGCTGTATCACTCAGATTTTATCAGATCATAAGCGAGTGGATGTTTTAGTCAATAATGCAGCCCGTTCCATTCGCCGTCCGATTCTTGAATCGATTGATCGTCTGCATGACTATACGCGTACCATGCAGATTAATTATTTTGCAGCAGTGAATTTGACGCTGGGTTTATTGCCACATTTCTTAGCCAATGGTGCAGGGCATATTGTCAATATCTCGACCATGTCTACTCAAGTGCCAATTCCGTTGTTCTCGGCTTATCTGGCCAGTAAATCTGCACTCGAGTCCTTTTCCCGTTCATTATCCATGGAACTCAAAGGCAAAGGCATTGACGTCAGTATTGTGTATTTTCCAATGGTCAGAACACCAATGTCATCCAAGACCGCAATCTACAAACACATGAAAATGTTGGATACACCTGCTGCTGCAGGTTGGATTGTAAAAGCGATTCAAGAAAAATCCTATCGTGTCAGCAGTAAAACAGGTTTGGTTGCCAATGCTGTATTGAATACCGTACCCACATGGATGATGAATTTGTCACGTCCTTTGTTTGATGCGATGGATAAACGTTTAAAAAATAAATTAAAGACAGATCAAGCCTGATGATTGAAGTCTGAAAATCTAAAAAAGCAGCAAAAGCTGCTTTTTTGTTATCCCTTAATAGATAAATTGAGAAATCTTATCTGCACTTTGAATCACTGTATCTGCAATTTCATTTCTAAAATAATGTTCATCATAACTGCCTAAAGGACAACTCACAGATAACACAGCTGCCATTTTATGAGTAGATTGTTTAAAAATTGGTGCAGCACATGCCGCCATATCATGATTGTAATGCCCCCAACTGACCATAGAGCGTTGTGTTTTGACAAAACTGAGGCGTTGTAACAGCTCCTTGAGGTTTTTAGGTGTAAGTTCTGAGAATGTATCCCATTGATTAAAGTTTTTATAACGGTCACGAATTTCAGTTTCGCTGAGATCGGCCAACATCATTTGTCCAATCACGGTGGCGTGTGCAGGCCAACGTGTGCCTAAACCAATATTGCTGGTAAATGTGCCATTCGATTGAATGTTGTTGATAAAGACAATATACGTGCCTTCCAAGATGGATAAATGCACCGCCAGTTGGGTTTGATCACGCAGTTCTTTCATCAATGGTGTGGCTAAATCTAATAAGGACTGTTTCGACAAACTATTAAAGCCAAGTTCCATCACTTTTGAATCGAGTGCATAGGTCTTTTGTGAAGCTTTACGTAGAAAACCACAAGACTCCAAAGTATAGATAAGTCGAAATGCACTAGACCGGTTGACATCGAGAACTTCGGCAATCTCGGTAATGGTCATTTCTTGGGTTTGTTGATTAAAGGCTTGCAAAATTGCCAAGCCACGCACTAAGCCAGGGACTAAATAGCGATCATCATTTTTTGTGAGTTCAGATTCTTGAGAGTCTGTTTCAATGCTTGAATTCATCAGTTTAATTTTCCTACAAAAAACGCAAATCATAAAAATTTAATTTTCTTAGGATTCTATTCTAACTGTAAAGCATAATGAAAAGATAGTTTTATATATAAAACAAAATTTCCCAAGTAAAACGTAAAAGAATGTGTAATAAATATCAAATATATGAATTTAAACAAAATATAGTGTTTGACATAAAAAACAGCATAGGAGTATTCTTTATTAAAGTTTGTTATATCAAATATTGTTTTATATATAAAACAAATGAGGATGCAAGGATGAGTTGGATCTCAGTTTGTCAGCAAGACGACGTTACCGAAGACGAGCCGAAAGCCATAGAAGTCGATGGTAAGAAAATTGGCGTATTTTTCATCGATGATAATTACTTTGCCATCGAGAATGTTTGCCCACATGCCTTTGCCTTATTAACAGAAGGCTTTATTGAAGATCAAACCGTGGAATGTCCGTTACATGAGGCCATTTTTGATATTCAAACAGGTGAGTTGAAAAGTGGACCAGGATGTCGTGACCTATGTACCTATCCAGTACGTGTTGAAGGGCAGGACGTTCAAATTCAACTATAAGTCTTATTTATAAGGATGGAATCTCATGGAAACATTTAATAAGAAGCTAGCGAACTGGATTCATGCCACGCCAGCGACTGAAGCAGGGATTAACAATATTCAGATACCAGGTCAAGCTGAGCTTCTGGTTTGGCAGACACGGTATAAAGCGCCAACGGTCTATGAGCAAGATTTTGTTCAGTACTTAATTAAAGCCTTTGCAGCAGGTGTAACAGAACTTGGTGATTTAGTGCAGTCTTTAAATCAACAAGGCTTCCGTTGTGAATCTGGTGAGCTTTGGACTTCTGAAACTTTTTCAGAAGAAATGCAACGTTTAGGTTATTAATTCAAGGAAGAATAGTGATGAACGCAGCAGTATCAGTGGCACCGAGTGTAGAAGAATATTTAGATTTAGGTTTACGTGATCAGTGGCATCCAGTGTTAGCAAGCTGGGAAGTCGCGGCGAATCCAGTCGGTATTACCCGTTTAGGTGAAAATATCGTGGTTTGGCGTGATGCGGAAGGTCAGGTGCATGCTTTAGAAGATCGCTGCCCGCATCGTGGCGCACGTCTTTCTTTAGGTTGGAATCTGGGCAATCGTGTGGCTTGCTGGTATCACGGTGTCGAAGTCCGTCATGATGGCGTGGTGGAAGATGTGCCTGCGGTACATGATTGTCCAATGAAAGGCAGCTCATGTGTAAAAAGTTATCCAGTGATTGAGCAACATGGTGCGATTTTTATGTGGTTTGGCATTGATGCCAATGAAACACCTAAACCTCTTGACTTTCCAGAACAATTGGCAAGTGAAGAGTGGAGCTCATTTTTATGTCAGGCGGACTGGAAAGTAAATCATCAGTACGCAATCGATAATGTGATGGACCCGATGCACGGTAGTTATTTGCATTGCACATCACACTCAATGGCAGAGGGTGATCGTACTGCGGAAATGAAACACCGTTCAACTTCAAATGGCTTTATTTTTGAAAAAGAAGGTCAAGTCGGTGTCAATTTTGACTGGGTTGAATATGCCAATACAGGTGCAAGCTGGCTACGTCTTTCGATTCCGTATCGTAAGGATTTTGGCCCAGGTGGCGAGTTCTGGATTGTTGGTTATGCAACGCCAATTGATGAGAAAAATACCCGTGTGTTCTTCTGGCGCTGTCGTAAAGTTAGTGGCTGGCAACGTAATGTTTGGCGTTTCCTTTACCGTAACCATTTAGAAAAATTGCACTGGGATGTGTTGGAGCAAGATCGGATTATTTTAGAACATCTTGCACCAAACGCACGTCAACACGAATTCCTCTATCAGCATGATGTCGGTCTATCTCGTTTACGCCGCTTAATGAAAAAAGAAGCGGAAAAACAGTTAAAGAAAATTGCAGCACTCAATAGCTCAAACCGTATTGAAATGCAGGAAGAAGTTCATGGTTAATGTCGCATTGTTGCAGGGTAAAAAAGTCCTTGTCACAGGTGCGGCAAGAGGCTTGGGACGAGACTTTGCTCAGGCTATTGCAGAATCAGGTGCGCATGTGGTGATGGCTGATATTTTGTCTGATTTGGTGCAAAAAGAGGCAACTACCTTACAGGCACAAGGCTTAAAAGTTGATGCAGTAACCATTGACCTTGCAAATGCGAACTCAATTGAACAGGCGGTTCAACAGGCTGCTGAGCATTTAGGTGGGATCGATGGGTTAGTGAATTGTGCTGCACTTGCAACCAATGTGGGTGGTAAAAGCATGATGGATTATGACGAGGAGCTGTGGGATCGCGTCATGAACATTAATGTGAAAGGCACGTGGTTGGTGACCAAGGCATGTGTACCTTATCTCAAGGAGTCGCATACAGGCAAGATCATCAACGTCGCTTCAGATACCGCCTTATGGGGTGCACCGAATCTTATCGCCTATGTGGCAAGCAAAGGCGCGTTGACTGCAATGACGCGTTCGATGGCAAGGGAACTTGGGCCATTCAATATCTGTATTAACACGTTGTCACCAGGATTAACTTTGGTTGAAGCAACTGCTTATGTGCCACAAGAACGCCATGATTTATATGTGAATGGTCGTGCGATTCAACGTCAGCAATTACCACAGGATTTGAACGGAACAGCCCTTTATTTATTGTCGGATTTGTCCTCGTTTGTGACAGGACAAAATATCCCAGTAAATGGTGGTTTTGTCTTTAATTAAGGAGTGATCTCATGATTACAGGGATTGAGATTTTAAAGTTTGGTGTTGAAGACAGAGCTGCTTCGAATAAGTTCTTGGCAGATTTTGGTCTCAAGCAAAGCCAGTCGGATATTGAAGGGACTGATCTTTACCAGACACAAAATGGCAGCAAGATCTATTTATTTGATTGCGATGATGTTCGCTTACCTAAAGCAATCGAGTCAGGTTCAACGCTACGTGAAGTGACTTGGGGGCTAGATGATGCGGCACAAGATTTGGAAAATTTAGCACTCCGTCTGAATGATGTAGAGGGTTATCAAGCCACTACGGATATGGTGCAGTGCATAGATCCGAATGGTATGACCATCCGTTTTCAAAAGAGTTTTACGCAAGAGCTGCCGGCTTTGCAAACCGAAGGCATTAATCAATACGGCAATGTGCAACGAGTCAATGCAGCAAGTCCTGTATATGAAAAAGGACAACCTGTTGCGATTGGTCATGTGGTGTTTTTTACCCCAGATTTAGCAAAGACGGAACAGTTCTATATCGAAAAACTGGGTTTCTTCTTATCTGATGCTTATCGCAATCGTGGAGCATTCTTACGCTGTCGTGGTAAAGGCTTTCATCATGACCTGTTCTTGCTTTCAGTACCCAATAAACCTGCTGGGCTCAATCACGTGGCATTCGTGGTGCGTGATATCCATGAGGTGATTGGTGGTGGATTGCATATGAACCGTTCTGATTGGTCAACCTTTATTGGTCCAGGGCGTCATCCGATTTCTTCAGCTTACTTCTGGTATGTCAATTCACCGCTCGGTGGTGCGTTTGAGTATTACACCAATGATGATTATCTCACCGAAGAATGGCAGCCACGCATCGAAGAACATCGTCTGGAACTCTTTACAGAATGGGCGATTGAAGGTGGTTTAGATGATCATACTCGTCGTCAAGTCAAACCTGCATAAGTACAGATCAGCAGGGAGAATAAGCTATGGACAGAATCGTAATTGTTGGTGCAGGACAAGCAGCGGGTTGGGCAGTCAGTACTTTGCGCCAAAATGGATATTTAGGTGAAATTCATGTGATCTCCAATGAAGATCGTGTGTTTTACGAACGCCCACCCTTGTCAAAACAAGTGCTTTCAAAAGAAGCCACTTATGAAAGCCTACATCTGTTTTCTCCAGAGCAGGTGCAGGATTTTAATATCCAATGGTACAAGCCAGCAGTTGCTACTCAGGTTGATCGCCAGCAGAAGCAGGTAGTTTTGGAAGGTGGTCAGGTTTTACCGTATGACAAATTGTTGATCGCAACAGGTAGCCGCGCCCGTGTTCCTGTGAATACGTGGCAGTTTATTCCCAATGTGGTGACTTTACGTAATGTTCAGGACTGTGAGCGTTTAGCGGAAATCTTACAGCATTCGCAAAAGTTAGCAGTGATTGGTGGTGGTTGGATTGGTTTGGAAATTGCGGCGACGGCACGTAAACAAGGCAAAGAGGTTCATGTTTTTGAATATGGTGATCGCCTATGTGCACGTAGCGTCAGTCCTGACGTATCTGCTTTTCTAAAAAGCATGCATGAGCAGCAGGGTACCCAAATTCATTTGGACAGTAAGAATCTGCATTTGATTGAAGCGGGTCAGCAAAAAGTTGAAGTGGTCAATCACCCCAATGTGAGTGAGTTATTTGACTGTGTCGTGGTTGGGGCTGGTGCTGATATTGCCAAAGAGCTTGGTGTTAATGCGGGCTTGGACGTCAAGGATGGCATTGTGGTGAATGGTTTTGGTCAAACTTCTGATCAGGATATTTATGCCGCAGGTGATGTTGCAATTCATCCCGGGCTTGGCTATTGCATCCAGTCATGGGCCAATGCACAGAATCAGGCGATCGCCGCAGCAAAATCGATGTTAGGTATTGAAACCGAATATACCGATATTCCTTGGTTATGGTCAGATCAGTATCACTTTAATATTCAGATATTAGGCACCTATCAAGCTGAAAAAACCGAGCAGATCGTGGTTCGTAAAAGCGCAGATGATCAATGCAGTTATTTGTACTTAGATGATCAAAACCGTTTACTCAACATGATTGCTATTAATGATTCAAAACTGGTCAAGCTGGCAAAGCGTTGGATGCAGTCCAATACCGAGTTAGACCCAAAACTATTAGCAGACCCTGAATTTAATGTAATGAAATTAAAACCATAAACCTTAGGGTCTGTTGTCTCAAGTATCTATGAAATGTCAACAGACCCTAGATCCGGTTCATGACTCAATCGAAGGAATGAAGTATGAGTAATGAAGAGAAAAGTGGATTAAAGCATTGGGTTCCTGCTTTCGTCCTGATGGTATGTGTCGTTCTGGCATTCTTCGACAAAATTAGTATCGCAGTGTTATTTGCTGACCCGCACTTCCAAGGTGCCATGGGAATTGCGGAAGACAAGGCAAAACTCGGATGGCTGATGACCAGCTTCTTGTTGGCTTATGGTTTCTCTTCGGTATTTTTGAGCTTCTTGGGCGATATTTTTAACCCGAAGAAAATGCTGTTTTGGAGCGTCGCATCATGGGGTTTGCTCATGTTTTGTATGGGTTTTACCACCAACTATACAGGCATGTTGATCTTGCGCGTTTTGCTTGGTCTGGCTGAGGGACCATTGTTTGCACTGGCCTATGCCATTGTGAAGCAAACCTATACCGACCACCAGCAAGCACGAGCTTCGACCATGTTCTTATTAGGAACCCCGATCGGTGCATTCCTTGGTTTTCCAATTACCGCAGCAGTCTTGGCAAAGCATGATTGGCATACCACATTCTTTGTGATGGCAGGTTTAACAGTCATTGCATTACTTGCGATTGCATTTGGTTTACGTCATTTACAACTTAAGAAAACCATTGAATTGGAATCGACCAGCAAACGCGTCAATTTCAAAGGGCACATTCATAACACCAAGGTACTACTACAGAACCGCGCATTTTGGTTGGTGTGTATTTTCAATATTGCCTTGATGACCTATCTATGGGGTTTAAATAGCTGGGTACCTTCTTATTTGATTCAGGACAAGGGCTTTAACCTGAAAGAGTTCGGTGTTTATTCCAGCTTGCCATTCATTGCCATGCTGATTGGTGAAGTGATTGGTGCTTTCCTTTCGGACAAGTTAGGTCGCCGTGCGATTCAGGTCTTCAGTGGCTTATTGGTGGCAGGCATCTTTATGTATGTCATGGTCATTATGACTGACCCGATTCTCGTGATCGCGGCAATGTCTTTAAGCGCAATGGCTTGGGGCTTTGGTGTCGCAGCAGTATTCGCTTTACTTGCCCGTGTAACAACTGCCGATGTTGGTGCAACTGCGGGTGGAATTTTCAACGGGATGGGGAATTTTGCCAGTGCAATTGCACCTGTTCTGATCGGTTATATCGTGATGCAAACACATAGTTTTAATTTAGGAATTACCTTCCTGGCAGCCATCGCTGTGATTGGATCGTTCTTCTTGCTTCCTTTATTGAAACGTTATTAATCAAACTATTGAACAAAAGCCTAGGAGTTAAAACATGACTACTCAACAATTCGAATCATGGACACAACCTGAAGGTACAAATTTACAAGACTGGTTGAATACACGAATCGCACGCTTTGAAACACGTAAATATGATTTCGATGCTTTGAAGTTCCAAGCGGACTACGACCCGAAATATCGTCGTGCACAAATGCGTTATATGGGTACTGGTGCGACTGGTGTAGTCAATGATGGTAATACGGTTCCAGCAGAAAACTTTACCTTCTCAACCATGGTTTTACCTGCACAGTGTGAAGGACCTTTGCATATTCATCACGATGTAGAAGAAGTGTTTTTCATGTTACGTGGCGAGATTGACCTGTTCATTGAACATAACGGTGAAAAGTTCGAGACCAGACTGAAAGAGCGTGATCTGATTTCGATTCCACCGGGTATTTATCGTGGCTTATTTAATCCAGGTCAGGAAGATGCCTTGATGTGTGTGATGTTGGGTGCAGGAAAACCGACTATTCCGAACTATCCGCCTGAGCATCCATTGTCGCAAATCAAACGTTAATTCGAATGATTTAAGCCAAATAAAAGGAATGAAATGATGACACTGATTGAGCGCTTAGCCATATACCCAGTCAAAACTATTGCAGTAAATGGTCAGATGCAAGCCTATCGTGAGGCAGGTCAAGGCCAACCGCTGATTTTATTGCATGGGATTAGCTCGGGTTCTGCTTCTTGGATCAATCAGCTAGAGACACTTGGTCAGCATTTCCATGTGATTGCTTGGGATGCACCTGGTTATGGCTTATCCGATGGTTTAAACACAGATCAACCCAATGCAGCCGATTATGCGGAGCGAGTATTGGGATTGATGGATGCATTGAACATTGCAAAAGCCGTTGTAATTGGTCATTCATTGGGTGCCTTACAGGCCAGTGCGGTTGCCCATCTTTATCCTGAACGGGTACAGACTTTAGTGCTTGCCAACGTAGCACAAGGCTACCAACGTTCCGATGAAGATACCAAAGCACAGGTCTATCAAAAACGCCCAGATATGTTGAAAAGCTTAGGCAATGCAGGCATGGCTGCCAGCCGTGGACCGCATTTGATTTATAAACAAGACCCTCAGGCACTGGCTTTGGTCAGTGAGGTGATGGGGCAACTAACATTAGATGGTTTTACCCGAGCATCTTATGTGTTGGCCTATGACGAAATTCGAAATTATTTAACAGAACTGACTGTTCCGTGTGTGGTGATTGCGGGTAACAAGGATGGAATTACACCTGCACAAGCGATCAAGGAGCTTGCTGTAGAAATGCAATTGAGCCGATGTCATCTCATTACAGATGCAGGTCATTTGAGTTATGTCGATCAACCTGAACAGTTTAACGACATTGTTCTATCGGCACATTAAGACTTAAACGAGAGATATGGATATGAGCTTCCAAGTTGAAGGAAAAGTAGCAGTTGTCACAGGTGGCTCGTCAGGCATTGGTTTGGCTGCAGTCGAAATTTTAGTTGCAGAAGGTGCCAAGGTGGCATGGTGCGGTCGAGATGAGCAACGTCTAGCTTCATCAAAACTATATATTTTAGAAAAATATCCGCATGCCAATATCTTCACCAGTATCTGCAATGTTTTGGATAAAGAAGATGTAAAACGCTTTGCACAACAGGTAAACCAAAATCTGGGCAATGTCGACATGCTGATCAATAACGCAGGTCAGGGGCGTGTGTCTAATTTTGAAAATACCCAAGATGAAGACTGGATGAAAGAAATTGAACTGAAGTATTTCAGTGTATTACATCCAGTACGGGCATTTTTAAACGATTTAAAACATTCGGCATGCGGGTCGATTACCAATGTCAATTCTTTGCTGGCACTGCAACCTGAACCACACATGATCGCAACTTCATCTGCACGTGCAGCATTGCTGAATCTAACCCATTCACTGGCACATGAATTTACCCAGTACGGTGTTCGTGTCAATTCAATTCTTTTGGGCATGGTGGAATCAGCACAATGGAAACGCCGTTTTGAAACCCGTTCTGATCCAAATGCAACATGGGAACAGTGGACAGGCAATATCGCCAAAAACCGTGGCATTCCAATGCAACGTCTAGGCAAGCCAGAAGAACCAGCACGTGCCTTGGTGTTCTTGGCATCACCTTTAGCTTCGTATACCACAGCTTCGACACTCGATGTCTCTGGTGGATTTAACAAACATTTATAAGGTGTTCACATGAAACAGTTGATGATGATTGGTTTCGGTGCGATGGCGGCAGAAGTGTATGCCCACATGCCTCAAGACCTGCAACTTAAATGGATTGTGGTACCTGCTCGCAGTATCGAAAAAGTACAGGCGCAGGTTGCTGCTGATGTACAGGTGATTTCTTCAATTGATGAATGTCAGGGGACACCTGACTACGTGATTGAAGTGGCAGGCCAGGCTGCGGTGAAAGAACACGCGCAAAAAGTTCTCGAAAAAGGCTGGACCATTGGCCTGATTTCAGTGGGCACGTTGGCGGATAACGAATTTTTAATTCAACTGAAATCAACCGCAGAACAACACGATGCGCATTTGCACCTTTTAGCGGGTGCAATTGCAGGGATTGATGGTATCTCTGCGGCCAAAGAAGGTGGTCTGGAAAAGGTTACTTATAAGGGCTGCAAAAGTCCAAAAAGCTGGCGTGGCAGTTATGCGGAACAATTGGTTGACCTTGATCAGGTTAGCGAAGCTACGGTTTTTTTCCGTGGTACAGCCAGAGAAGCAGCTTTGAAGTTTCCAGCCAATGCCAATGTAGCAGCCACGATTGCACTGGCAGGATTGGGTATGGATGACACCATGGTTGAGCTGACGGTTGATCCGAGCATCAACAAAAACAAGCACACCATTGTGGCAGAAGGTGTATTCGGTGAAATGACAATCGAGTTGGTGGGTGTGCCATTGGCGAGTAACCCGAAAACCTCAACCTTGGCTGCATTAAGTGTGATTCGCGCTTGCCGCAATAGTGTTGAAGCAATTCAGATTTAAAAGGATTTGATCATGGTAAAGGAAATTTATATCGCTGGTGAATGGCGATTAGGCAAAGGTGCTACGATTCAAAGTTTATTTCCAGCAGATCAATCGGTGAATGCGGAAATTTCAACGGCGAGTTTAGACGATGTCAATGAAGCCATTGAAAAGGCAGATGCGGCTTGGCGTAAGGCGGAGTGGCGCAACAGCATGCCACATGAACGTGCCCGTATTTTATATAAAGTGGCCGACATTATTGAAGCGCGTGTGGATGAGCTTTCAAAGCTGCAAACCCGTGATAATGGCAAGCCGTTGGCTGAAACCCGTGCCTTGACCATGAGTGCAGCAGCAACAGCGCGCTATGTGGCAGCAGCGTGTGAAACCTTGAATGATGAGTTGACCACGCAGCGTGCCGCAGATTTTATGACCATGAGTGTGCATGAACCTGTGGGTGTGGTGGCTGCAATTACCCCGTGGAATTCACCGATTGCCAGTGAGGTACAGAAATTAGCACCTGCACTTGCGGGTGGTAATGCGGTGATTCTAAAACCAGCAGAAGTCACTTCTTTGATTGCGTTGGAACTTGCAAAAATCTTTGAAGAAGCAGGCCTACCGAAAGGTTTGCTCAGTGTATTGGTCGGACGAGGTTCGGTGATTGGTGATGCGATCGTGAAGCATCCTCTGGTGCGTAAGATTTCATTTACGGGTGGGACGACCACTGGTCGTCATCTGGCACATTTAGCAGCTGACAAACTGATCACCACATCTTTAGAGCTTGGTGGAAAGTCTCCAACGATTGTGTTGCCAGATGCAGATATCGAATTGGCAGCGAAAGGTGTGGCTTACGGCATCTTTAGTTCGGCTGGACAAGCCTGTATTGCAGGCTCACGTCTATTCGTGCACAGCAGCATCTATGATCAATTTCTAAGTCGTTTGGTTGAGATCACCAAAGGCTTGCGTGTTGGACATCCTGAAACTGCGGGTGTACATCTCGGTTCTTTGATTAACCCGAAGCATTTGGCTTCTGTAGATGACTATGTACAGCTCGCGAAACAAGAAGGTGGACAAGTCCTTGTGGGTGGTCATGCTTTAACCGAAGGTGAGTTTGCCAAAGGGAGTTATTACTTGCCAACCATTATCACGGGTTTAAGTAATTCAGCACAAACCTGTCAGGAAGAGATTTTTGGCCCTGTGCTGGTGGTGATGAAATATGACGATGAACAAGACTTGCTTGCACAAGCCAATGACAGTTGTTTTGGTCTTGCGGCAGGCATCTGGACTGAAAACTATCGTAAGGCATGGCAAATCGCCCGTGCTTTAGAAGTCGGTACGGTCTGGATCAATACCTATAAGAAGTTCTCTATTTCAGCACCATTTGGTGGTTTTAAAGAAAGTGGGATCGGGCGTGAAAAAGGTCGATTAGGCATTTTGTCTTATATGCAACAAAAAAGCATCTATATGGGATTAAGCGAGCAGCCAAATCCTTGGGCGAATTAATACATTCATGGAATGAACAGTTTTTGAGGAATATACAAATGACAGAACGTGTAAATGTCGGCGAAGCCATCGCCCGTGTTTTAGAAGCACATCAAGTAGACAGTATGTATGGGGTGATCTCAATCCATAACTTACCAATTGCCGATGCAGTGGGTCGCCGTGAAAAAATCCGTTTTGTAGCGGCACGCGGTGAAGCGGGCGCGGTCACGATGGCAGATGGTCACTCACGCTTTAAAGGACTCGGTGTGGCGCTTACCAGTACTGGCGCGGGTTCAGGTAATGCAGTCGGTTCACTGATCGAGGCAATGAATGCAGGCAGTCCAGTGTTGCATTTAACTGGACAGGTGGAGCGTGAATACTTGGATCGTGATGCCAGTTTTATTCATGAAACCAAAGATCAGCTCACCTTCTTACGTGCATCAAGCAAGGCAGCATTTCGTATTACCAGCCCTGACAATGCAGTGGGTGTGATTCGTGAAGCGATTCGTGTAGCCACTACAGTACCGATGGGACCAGTCAGTGTTGAGTTACCGATTGATGTGCAAGCAGCCGAAATCGATTTGCCGCTGAACTTAGGTCCAGTAAAAGCCCTTGAATTACCACAAGCTGAACAGGTCGAAGTCGACTTAATCGTTGAAGAACTGAAGAAAGCCAAACGTCCTGTATTCTGGATTGGTGGCGGTACCTTGAATAGCGTTGCGGAAGTCAAAGCCATTGCTGATCTTGGGATTCCTGTAGTGTCATCAACACATGCACGTGGCGTGTTGGCAGATGATCATCCTCGTAGTTTAGGTGCATTCCATAACTCGGCTGGCGTTGAGCAGTTACTTAAAGAGGCTGATCTATTGGTAGTGGTGGGTTCGCGTTTACGTAGTAATGAAACCAAGACCTATTCAGTGCAGTTCCCTGACAATATTATCCAGATTGATGCCAATCCTGTAGCACAACAACGTAATTACAAAGTTCGTAACTTTATTTGTGGTGATGCCAAAGATGTGTTGCAACGCGTATTGACGGGCTTGCAAGGTATCTCAAAAGTCGATACGGAATATGATGCAGCGATGGTGAAGGCAAAACAGGCTGCGATTGATGCGCTTCGTATCCAGTTGGATCAATACGCTTTAATCTGCGATCACTTACGTGCCGCATTACCACAAGACGGTATTTTTGTACGCGACATTACTATGTCTGGCAGTACATGGGGCAGCCGTTTATTCCCAGTACAGGCACCAAACCAGAATATTCATTCTCTAGCAGGTGCAATTGGTCTAGGTCTGGCAACGGCGATTGGTGCATCGATTGCCAATCCAGACAAGAAAGTCATTGGCTTGGTCGGTGATGGCGGTTTGATGTTAGGCATTGGTGAAATCGCAACCATGGCACAGGAAAATACCAATATGGTGCTGATGATCATGAATGACGGTGGCTATGGCGTGATGCGTGGCATTCAAAAGAATTACTTCGGTGGTCGCCAGTATTTCAATGAATTGCATACCCCCGACTATAAGGTTCTAGGTGAAGCAATGGGTGTGAAAAGTTGGAAAGTGGGCAGTGCCGATGAATTCAAGACCGTGATTCAAGAAGCTGTTGATTTTCAAGGGCCAAGTGTGATCGAGCTGGATATGCATTCAATTGGGCCATTAAACTTTGCTGGTCCACCACAGAAAAAATTGTACTAATCCCCCTGAGCATTGGCAGTCCGTGCTGATGTGAAGACCGTTTTATGAGCAAATTTTTTTGCTCATAAAACGATAAAAACTATGTTTTATAGGTAAAACAAAAAACTAGCCAACAGGATCGTTGGAATGAAAGCAAAGGAAGTAAATATGAAAAAGACATCAATGGTCGCGATGCTTGCTGTATTTTATTTGGGTACCACATCCCATGTTTTTGCACAAAGCTCAGCACTAGAATGGAAAAGTGAAGACGGAACGGATTCGGTAAAACTCGGTGGCGTGGTGCGACTCAACCAACGTTATGAAAATTGGGAAGGGCCCAATGGCGGTTTTGGTAAACTTTATTTTGATATTTTCAGGGTAGATCTAAAAGGTAAATTTGACGACGCTTATTTTAATGCCAGTTATCTGTTTCAGGATCAAGAGAAACGCTCGATTGAGAAAGCTTATGTCGGCTATAAGCTTGATCAAAATAATAGTATCGAAGCTGGTCTGGTGTATAAACCTTTTGCAATTTATCCTTATCCACAAAATGGCTGGACCTATCATATTCCTTTTTTCTTGGGCTACGGCAACAACATTGCGCCAGGTTTGAACTGGAATTTTAATAACAAGGATTGGGATATTAAACTGGGTTATTATCCGCAAATGCTAGATACCAGTCTGCGTTACTCACCTGAAAGTGCCACCTATGATGATTTGGCCGATAATGCGTTTCCCACCCAAAAAGCCTATCAAAATGAAAAGCGTCATCAAT
Organism: Acinetobacter sp. C26M; assembly: GCF_023702675.1. NCBI lineage: Bacteria > Pseudomonadati > Pseudomonadota > Gammaproteobacteria > Moraxellales > Moraxellaceae > Acinetobacter > Acinetobacter sp. C26M. The sequence continues at coordinate 2,467,762 of NZ_CP098478.1, read as the reverse complement.
TTAACACACGTATTGTACGTAAGTTAGAAACTGATTTTGGTAAGCAAGAATTTGGTGTGTCAGGAGCTATTGCACAATTGCATAATAAAACCACCGATAAAAATGGCCAATATTATGCAGTCGGTTTGCACAGTGATAATAATTACAAACGCTTTAATCTACAAAGCTCAGTGATTCATTATCAATATGATGCTAAAAACCCTGAGGGTGTCAGCAATGATGTTACCTTGATGGGGAATAATGGCTTTACACCTGCTTATTTCATTGCTTCGGAAGCCACAGTTGCCAGTTTAAACCTCGCTTATACCTTGCCTGTGCAGGACATGGGCAAACTCAAAGCCATCCGTTTTTATAATGATTATAGTTATATGGACAAGAAACGTGATGACTGGTCGGCTTCACAAATGAATACCACAGGGATGATGTTTATTGCTTCGCCGTTTATGGTGTGGGCTGATTATACCTGGGGTAAAAACTCCAATATTATTGGCGGGGCTTCCAATGCGACAGGTTATACCTCAACGGTTTCACCCTATAGCGATCAATGGTTATACCGCATTAATTTAAATATTGGCTTTAGTTTCTAAATTTCACAACAGCGTTCATCTTTGTCATGCTGAACGCTGCTAACTTGACTCGGTTTGTGACAGATCAAAACGCTGTTGCAGTACAGCAGTCATACGTTGCAGTAATTTTGAGATGAGACCCTCTTTGTCCCATGCATAGATTGAAACAGTCATGCTGGGTGCCTTGCCTAAAGGAAGGTATTCACGAACCCGATGACCTTTAGTTGTTGCTACAGGCAATAGCGATAAACCTAAACCTGTTTGGACACCAACCAATACACTTGCCAAGCTATTACTGGTAAATGCGATATACCAATGTTTGCGTTCGCGCTCAATACGTTCAAACATTTCCTCACGGTACAGTCCTCCTTGTGGGAAGGTCACCAATGGGATCGGTTCAGACCATTGTTTGCTGTGATCGATGCTTTCAAACCATGCGATTTCTTCTGGAAATGTTGCATGGTGGTCAGAGCTTGCAGCCATTTCTTTGACAACCACAATATCAAACTGCCCACTGCGATAGCGTTCCATAAGATCACGGCTTAATCCAGCTGTCACATCTAGTCGGACGGTACGATTTTCCTTACTAAATGCGCTCAACGCCAAAGCCATGTCGGTATTCATTATATCTTCTGGCAAGCCGATTCGAATCGGAATGGTACCTGCTGGATCACCTAGAATATTTTCAGCCTCTTGTTGTAAGGCCAAAATCCGCCGTGCATAACTAATTAAATATTCACCTGAGCTTGTGAGTTGTAGGGGGCGTGCATTTCGATCAATCAATTGTTTGCCCACACACTCTTCTAATCTGGCGAGTTGCTGACTGACCGTGGATTGGGTCATATGCAAGCGTTCAGCAGCTAAGGTAAAGCTACCAGCTTCGAAAATAGTGACGAAGGCTCGGAGTAAGCGTGGATCGAACATAGAAAGCAACCCTTGAACACACGTGTGGTAAGCGATTTGAATCAGTTAACTATTCATTATCTTAATACATTTGATTAATTAATTTAATTTTTAAATATCAATAAATCTCATTATCCTAAGCGCAATTATTCATTCAATCCATTTTCATTTGTCAGGACGAATTCTTGGAGTTTGTATATGCACAAATCATTAATGTCAGCTGTATTTACACTAGCGGTGACGGCATGTAGTCATGCAACTTCGGGAGATCCTATGCAAGAAGATGCCTTACATACTGCTGCTGCGCGCAATGATGTGGCACAGATTCAACAATTAATCGCTAAAAATATTCAGATTGATGCACGTGATGCTTCAGGCTCAACCGCTTTAATGATCGCAACACGTGCTAACAATGTTCACGCTGCACAATTTCTGATTGATGCAGGTGCGGATGTCAATGCCAAAGATCGCATTCAAGACAGTCCTTATCTTTATGCTGGCGCGCGTGGCTATTTAAAAATATTGAATATGACTTTGCAGCATGGCGCTGATCTAAAAAGTACCAACCGCTATGGTGGTACAGCGTTGATTCCAGCCGCCGAACGAGGTCATGTGGATACTGTACGTAGGCTGATCGCAGCGGGTATCGATGTTGATCACATCAATAACTTAGGCTGGACGGCTCTATTGGAAGCGATCATTTTAGGTAATGGTACTCAACCGTATCAGCAGATTGTCGATTTACTGATTGCAGCGGGAGCCAATGTCAATATTGCTGATGGTGATGGAATTACACCGCTTGAACATGCACATGCTCGTGGCTATACACATATTGAGAAAGCATTATTAGCTGCAGGTGCGAAACCAAGATTTATGGAACATTAAGATGGAACAAGCAACAGATTTTCTACGTCAGACCATAGAATTGGCCTATCAAAATTGTCAGCAAGGAGGTCGTCCTTTTGCTGCGGTTGTCGTGAAAGATGGAACAGTTATTGCCACAGGTGTGAATGAGATTTTAAAAAGCAACGATCCTACAGCACATGCTGAGTTACTGGCAATCCGTGCTGCAAGCCAACGTTTGGGTACAGCCAATCTTGAAGGCTGTGTCATATTTGCCAGTGGGCAGCCTTGTCCGATGTGTATGGCAGCCATGCGTTTAGCTGGGATTCAGGCGGTGAGCTATGCACATTCGAATGAAGATGGTGAACCGTTTGGGTTATCAACAGCAGCGATTTATGCTGATCTTGCTAAACCCTTTGCAGAGCAGTCGATGAATATTCGCTATATTCCAGTCCGAATAGAAGAAAAACCAGATTTATATGCTTACTGGAAATCCATGACCTAAGCAGTGTGATAGAAAAGATGAATATGCAAAATAACCGAATATTTTTGGTGACAACGGTTGCCTTGGTTGGATTGAACCTTCGTCCATTTATGACCAGTGTTGGACCTGTTGCTAGTCAAATTCGGACAAGTACGGGTTTGAGTTTGCAAGGTATTGCATTATTAACTTTAGTGCCGATGCTGCTTATGGGGCTCGTTGCCTTTGTTGGTCCAGTTCTACAAAAGCTGCTTGGCGAACGTCGTGCCATTGTTGGGGCATTGATCCTGATTGGCTTGGGGTGTGGCTTACGTTTTGTTGCTGTAAATGGATGGGTTCTAATTTTAACCGCTGCCATCATTGGTTTTGGTGTCGCTGTTGTTCAAGCGGTTTTTCCAAGTTTGATTAAAAGAGAGTTTCGTGATCATCTCAGCCCAATGATGGGGCTGTACTCAGCCATGCTGATGGGTGGTGGGGCACTGGGAGCCGTGCTTGCCCCGATGGTGACCAGTATTAGTGGTGATTGGAAAGTTGGTCTTTCTATTTTTGTGTTACCTGCATTCCTTGCGTTGTTATTCGCAAGTTGTTTCCTGACCAAATCTGTATCTCCGCATAAAAAAATGCCGTCGGTGATATTGTTATTAAAACAGCCAAGAACATGGTTGCTGATCTGCTGTTTTGGTTTGATTAATGGAGGCTATAGCTCGATTGTTGCGTGGCTTGCACCTGCATTTCAAGTACATGGTTGGACTGCCACTGCGAGTGGGAATTTGATGGCTGCGCTAACACTTAGTCAGGCCAGTGCTGCGCTCGTTTTACCGTATTTATCGCGTAAAAACAAAGATCGTCGAATCTGGATGGGATTAACTCTAATTTTGCAACTGATTGGTTTTTCAGGCTTGGCTTTTTTTGCAGATGCTTTGCCTTACCTTTGGGCAATTACCGTAGGAGCGGGTTTAGGCGGATGCTTTGCTTTGTTGATGATCGTGGTACTCGACCATTTGCCTGATCCTGCACATGCGGGACAACTTTCAGCCTTAATGCAGGGTGGGGGATTTCTATTGGCTGCGATTGCACCTTGGTGGGTTGCAGTATTGCATGACATAACGGGAACTTATAATGCAGGATGGATTTGGCATTTAACTATGGTGGTGATTGTTGCTGGATTGATGATTCGACTCAATCCGCAGCATTATCATAAAGTGCTCCATTCTTAGTGGAACAGAATAATAAGAAAATTGTAGTCATTGAGTTTGATCATAAAAAACACATCTTTTGATGTGTTTTTTATTTTGCAGAATTGCAGCTTAAAGGATTTCAATATCCACATATTGCTGGATTAAATTGTCATCCAGCATATGCACATAATCAAGAAATGCCACATTAAAGCTCCCCACCGTTTGCGCATGCTCATAGGCAAGCTTACCTGCTATGGCAAAATGGATATGTGAGGCAAGTGCAGCAATGCTCGGATTGCTGACAGCATGATAGGCAGCGGTTAATGCACCTAAAGCACAACCTGTTGCGGTAATTTTTGGTTGTAAATAACAGCCACCATTGACTTTAATTATAGTGTCGAGTTGTTTGGAGATGATAAAGTCTGATTCACCAGAAATAGCAACGCATTCAGTATGCTGCAATAGGCTTTTTGCTTGCGTATAGACATCATGGCTATTCAAAGTACTATCCACGCCTTTAGACTGAATCTGACTGCCTGCTAAAGTACTGATTTCAGAAGCATTGCCACGAATAATATTGGGTTGAAACTTTAATAGTTGATTGACCGTTTCACTACGCCACTTTAACACTGCACCATAACCGACAGGGTCGAGTACCCAAGGTACCAGATGTTGTTGGGCAGTTTGAGCCGAAATTAACATGGCTTGAGTTTGTTCTGTCGTCGGTGTTCCAATATTGATACTTAAGGCAGCACTGATTTTGGTGAAGTCTTCAGCTTCAAATGGGTTATCAATCATGGCTGGCGAGGCGCCTGCTGCAAGTAAGATATTCGCCACATAATTGTTGGCAACGCTATTGGTCATGCATTGCACTAACGGTGTTTGTTGTTGTAAGGCACGCCAAGCGTCGATGACTTGATCAATCAGTTGTTGTTTGTGTGACATGGCACATCCTTAATATCGATATCTTAGCGAGTGAAATAATGATCTTGATGCTTGCATCTGCGACAAATCAATGACACATAATCTGTCGCATCATAATCCACGATCAAATCATTTGAGCCGCAGTACATACAACGTTTAACCGAGTAGAAACTTAAGCGAGGTTCGATTTTTCGCCAAGATTTCCAAACTGGCTGAATAAATATACTTTCGTCATAACCCAAAAATTTAAACAGCAGGACTTCACTCATTTTACTGAATGGAATGGTATAAGGTCTTGGTAAGGTGGTGGTTTCCCATCGCTCAGCTAAAGCACGCTCACGATATTGTTCCAAGGTCTTTTTTAATAAGTTGGTATTGATAAACTTATCATTTCTTGGCTGCAAAGCATTTTGTTTATGTAAATATTCTAAAGCGGTTTGAATCAAATAAAAAATTTGACCTACAGCCAAACCTTCCATTAAACGGTAGCAAAAGGCTTGAAATGGCCGATTGCCCGCAATTTGAATGCCCCAAGTCCGACAATAGAACTGCATAAACTGCACAATTTCTTGATAGAGCACAAGGTAAAGTGCATCTTTGACTTCATCGGTGCTTTTAAATGGAATACCTTGACTCAGGTTTTCATAGAACCAATGGCGTAATTGCTGAGTTATGCTAAACAAGCTAGGGTCTGAATAACCATCCAGACGGATATTCAAATAATAATGTTCCGTTTCCAAAGCCGTATCTTTTGGCTTAAATACTCCCAATTTAAGTAATTCTTGAACTAAATGGTTCTGAAATAAGTAGTTGGGGGTAAATTCTCGATATTTAATATTCTGCCAATGAATCAGCTCATCATGTTGTACATCCTCACGTGCATAGCTGTCTAGCAAGCTGAGTAAGAATAATTTATGCAAAAAACTAAGTTGATTCAGGCTATAAATCACTTCGTCTTTGATTTTATATTTGCGTTGCTCTTGCAAAATTGTTTGTTGGGTCTGTTTTTTCCGCAAGGCTGTACATTGGGCGCAGTGACAATTCAGTTTGATATCACTTTTAAAGACACGATGCTGGCAGTGGCTGCATTCGTGAAATTGAAACTCTTGGTTGTATTGTTCAGCCTCAACCCAAAACATAGAGGCTTGGCATAGGGGGCAATGGCTACTTTCATCTAACTGTTTTTGTAGAATCTGTAAATCCATTGATATTAAGCCTATAACCGTTAAATAGAGAATTATACATGCTCAATCCTAGGAGTGATGCAAAGATTATATATAGATAAAAATTAAGAACAAAATGAGACTTAATTGACTGAATTTTATATAAAAGATAATCCTATAACTTTGCTGTTTTTTAAAATATGGTAAATTTCTGCGCCAATTAGAAGCATAACTCAATATGAATTGAACAAAGTAAAAGCAAAGGGGAAAACATGAATAATCGGATTTGGATACAATCTGTTATTGGCATAATGATGTGTTTGAGCAGTATTTTCACATACGCAGATCCAATCGAAGGGTATTGGCGTAGTATTGATGATCGAACTGGAGAACAACTGACCATCATTGAAATAAGAAAAGCCCCTGACAATACCTATCGTGGCAAAATTGTTTATATTTATCCTAATGCGCAAGGTACCGTGGTGACACATTGTGTGAATTGCCCGCCGCCCTATACTGGAAAGCCACGACTGGGCTTAGAAGTGTTAACAGGGCTGGTTGAAGACCCTAAAAAGCCCGATAGCTTTATCAATGGCCGAATAGTCGAAAGCAAAACTGGCAAAGTGTATAAAGGTAAAGCACGTTTGACGGCCGATGGTAAACGTTTGCATATGCGTGGTTATGTGGGAATTTCTGCTTTAGGTCGGACTGTGGTGTGGATTCGCAAGGACAGTGCCAATCCTTAATCATTTATTTTTAATTGTGTGAATTGATTAAAATTTTATTTGATTTTAAACAATTAAATATCTTTTGCTTGTGTTGACTGTTTCTATACATTCGCATAAAAATGAAGGGATAGATGGATCGATTTTGCATTACGGAGCTTATTATGCAAAAAAACACACTCATGAAAGGAATCATGGGCATTTCTTTGACTGTATTCACAACGCTTAGTTTTGCCTCTACGCCTGAAGGATTTTGGAAAAGTATTGATGATCGTACTGGCGAGCAGCTTTCAATCGTAGAAATTAAGAAAAAACCAGATAATACCTATACGGGAACGATTGTTTATCGTTATCCCGTTTTAGGTGGCGGGACGGTACTCACCAACTGTGTGAAATGTCCTGAACCTTTTAAAAATAAACCGATTCAAGGGCTACAAATTGCGTGGGGATTGAAAGAAGACCCTAAGAATCCAAATCAATATATTGATGGTCGGGTACTAGAGCCTAAAACAGGTAATATCTATAAAGGAAAAGCGCAACTGAGTTCGGATGGAAAGCGTCTGCGTATGCGTGGTTATATGGGAATTTCTGCATTGGGACGCACCCAAGTTTGGATTCGTACCGACAGTGCGAATCCTTAAATAGTTGTTGTTTTTTTTAAGAAAGCCTAAACGACTCGTTTGGGCTTTTTTATTTAAGCTAAAGAATGTACAAGATGCTGTGAAATCAAGCAGCTAGATTAGCTACTTCTTATACAAATGAACGCTAGCGTACAGTGTAACTTGGGTAAAAGTGTGATAATTTCCGTGCATTAAACCTATAAAGATGAATAGGTTACTTTTTTAAGACGGGGTTAATATGCTAAATCGTATGCTCATGAACGGAATCATGGGGCTCACTATTGCTTGTGCAAGCGCAACGACTTTCGCAGCTTCTATTGAAGGCTACTGGAAAAGTATCGAAGAGCGTACTGGTGAACAACTCTCAATCGTAGAAATCCGTAAAGGAAATGACGGCCGTTATCATGGGAAGATTGTTTATCGCTATCCAAACTCACATGGTATTGCGCTCACCAATTGCACCAAATGTGCAGCACCGAATACCAATAAGCCAATTCTTGGGCTAGAAATTTTATCAGGCTTTAAAGAAGATCCAAATAAACCTGACTCTTATATCGATGGGCGTGTATTAGAACCAACTTCAGGTCGTATCTACAAAGGTAAAGGTGTCGTCACTGGCGAAGGTAAACGTTTACGCATGCGCGGCTATATGGGCGTTTCAGCACTGGGTCGTACTGTCGTTTGGCTACGTACTGATAACGCAACACCATAATCGAATATTTATAAAAAAACCTCGAATTCGCTTCGAGGTTTTTTTATGGTTAAAGTGAGTGTTAAACAGGGCATGGCAAGTTTTCGTCCTCCTGACCGATTTTTTTTGCATTAATAAGTGCTTGTACTTTCTTGCTTGGTAGCTTTTCTTTACCAAGCGCATCGTATGTATTGACAATATTGGTCACTTCTAAAGTTGTCAGTTCAATTCCCTCTGCTGTTAAAAAAACTGAAATTACATGATGATCCACGCCAGCTTTAGCGAGGTCATGGATCGCTTTGATATTTTCTAAACGATATAGGTGTGCTTTTAATTCCATCGTCTTTACCCTCGTGTGTTTTATTGTATTTACTTACATTGGCATATTAGGTTAAGCAATAACCGTGCACAAAATGTAAAACTCGGGAAAAAAATGTAAGTTGAGCGATAAAACCCATTCGATTCTGTAGCATTTATTTAAGAATGGAAAACTATGTTGTAATTTTGTCTAAACGGCATGCCATTTGCTAAATAAATTTGAAAACGTGAAAAGTAAACCCAATAAAATTCTTAAAACTGGTATGTGGCTCTAAAGACAGGTTTTGTAAGTTGGCGTATGATCGACTAATCAAGAAGTCTTGCCAACAAGACCATCTAAACGACATGATGAAAGATAAGGAATACCGATGAATATTGCGGCTCAGCCCCCTGTACAAGCAGATCAAACGATTTATTTAAAAGACTACCAAAAGCCAGCATTCTTGGTTGAATCAATTAACTTAGATATTCAAGTCTATGATGATCATACGATTGTTGACTCAACCTTAGTGATGAAACGTCAAACGACTAGTGCTTTGGTACTTTTGGGGCGCGATCTTGAATTAAAGTCGATTCAACTGAATGGGCAAATCCTGAGTGCAGCGCAATATGATTTAAACGATGAGCAATTGCTGATCACAGATGCACCAGATCAGGTCATTTTGCAAATTCAAGTGGTGATTCACCCTGAGTCAAATACGCAGCTTGAAGGTTTATACAAGGCGGGTGATTTATTCGTAACTCAGAATGAGCCCGAAGGTTTCCGTAAAATTACCTTCTATCCTGACCGTCCTGATGTATTGGCTGAATTTACCACGCGTGTCGAAGCCGATAAAAAATATCCTGTTCTACTTGCTAATGGTAATTTATTGGAAACAGGCGAGGCTGGTGAAGGTCGTCATTTTGCGATCTGGCAAGATCCGACCAAAAAACCAAGCTATTTATTTGCCTGTGTGATTGGTGATTTGGCGGTACTTAAGGATCGTTATACTACTTCTGAAGGTCGTGATGTTGCTTTAGAAATTTATGCAATCGAGAAAGATATTCCGAAATGTCACATCGCAATGGAGGCGTTAAAGCATTCAATGCGTTGGGACGAAGAACACTATGGTCGTCCTTACGATCTCGATAACTACATGATTGTCGCGGTCAGTCAGTTCAACATGGGGGCAATGGAAAATAAAGGTTTAAATATCTTTAATACGTCTTGTGTGCTTGCCGATGAGGAATACACCACTGATGCTGCGATCATGCGAGTACAGTCAGTCATTGCTCATGAATATTTCCATAACTGGACAGGCAACCGAATTACCTGTCGTGACTGGTTCCAATTGTGTCTAAAAGAGGGCTTAACGGTTTTCCGTGATCAATCTTTCTCTGAAGATTTACAATCAGCAGCTGTACAACGAATTGATGATGTAGCGGTATTGAAATCGCATCAATTCCCTGAAGATGCTGGTCCATTGTCTCATCCGCCACGTCCAGACCATTTTGTCGAAATCAACAACTTCTATACCGCGACAGTGTATGAGAAGGGTGCTGAAATCAATCGCATGATGGCAACGTTATTAGGTAAAGAAAAATACCGTCAAGGGACTGATGAATATTTCCTACGCCATGATGGGCAAGCGGTCACAGTTGAAGATTGGGTTGCGGCATTGAGCGCAGGTTCAGGTGTTGATCTCTCTAACTTCCTCACTTGGTATAACCAACCTGGTACACCAAAGTTAGAAGCTACGGGTGAATATGATGCTGCTGCACAGACTTATCGTTTAAGCTTCAAACAAAGCTTGAAAGCACATCCAAAATATCCAAACCTCAAAGCCGTACCAATTCCTGTGGCTCTCGCATTATTTAATGCCAATACCGGTGAACAATATACCTTGCACAGTACTGATCTGTTTGTGAATGAGGTCAAAGATGGTGTGTATTTATTTGATCAAGATGAAGCAACAATTGAATTTACAGGGGTGACAGAGCAACCTGTGGCTTCGTTATTGCGTAATTTTTCTGCCCCTGTGAATTTAGTTTTTGATTATTCCAATGATGATCTTGCCTTCTTGATTCAGCACGAAACCAATGGCTTTAACCAATGGCAAGCGACACAAACTTTATTGGAACGTATTCTTTTAGAAGACCATAAGGTGGACACCTATATTCAGGCAATTAAAAATACCTTGCCAGACTTAGTGAATAAAGATCCGTTATTGGCATCGCGTTTATTTGATGTACCAAGCGAAAACTATTTAGGTAGCCGTATTGATCAAGATTATGAACCTGAACTGATTCGTGAAAAGCGTGAAGCGGTGCTGGATCGTTTAGCGCGTGACCTAGGTTCATTCTGGAAAGAGACCTATTTAGCCTTAGATCCTGACCAGCAAAAAGAGTTTTCTTTGGCAATGGGCGTGCGTTCATTGAAAAATATCACCTTGAATATGTTGGCACGTCAAGGTGATGAGTCTGTCTTTGATCTGGCTTATAGCCAATATCAACAAACAGGTAATATGTCTGAACGTTTAGGGGCCTTACGTGTTTTGGTCTGGAATGATGCACCACAAGCCCAAGCAGCATTGGCTGATTTCTATAACCGCTTTAAAGATGAAGCCTTGTCTTTAGATCAATGGTTTAGCATCCAAGCTTCGAATCCATGTGCGACAGCGGAAACCATTCAGTATCTTACCAAACATGCGGATTATGATTTGGGTACACCAAACCGTATCCGTGCTGTGAGTGGTGGTCTGGCTGCAAATCCAGTCAATACGTGGAGCTTTGGTGTTGATCATTTTATTGAGCTTGCAGCTTATCTGGATGAGAAAAACCCAATTTTAGGTTCGCGTTTATTACAAGTGCTATCACGTTGGTACACCTTAGCTGAACCACAGCGTAGTCAGGTTCAACAAGCACTTAAGGCATTGCAACCTAAAGTAAAATCTAAAAATGTAGCTGAAACATTGAACAGTTTACTCAGTATTTAATCTACAAATTTAGTGAATAAAAAAGGATGTCGTCAGACATCCTTTTTTATTTGACAATTAGTATTGTCAGAAATAGTATGGAAATCATTCGAATGTAACGGATGACTGCAATGGAAATAAAAACAATCACATTACCGACACGTCAAATAGAAGTTGAAGTGTATGCACCTAAACATAACTCTGAAAAAGCACCAGCTATATTATTGCTACACGAGCTATTTGGTATCCTCGATGTCTATCGAGAAGATGCACAAGATTTGGCTGATCGTGGCTATTTGGTTTATGTGCCTAATTTATTTAGTGGTGGCGCAGTGAAGTACTGTATTCGTGCCATGGTGAGCAAAGCAGGACGTATCAATGCAGCGGACAGTGAAGTTAATCAAGAAATTCATGTCTTGTTAGATGCCTTAAAGGCAGATCCTCGCTCGAATGGTCGTTTAGGTATGTTAGGGCAGTGCTTAACGGGTGGTTATGTGATTCAGATGGCCAAGCGCGAAGATATGCTAGCGCCTGTGGTTTATCATCATTCTCTGGGGATTCAAGGTGCGGGTGTTCCAAACAAAGAGTCTCTGGATGACGTTCGTATTCTACAAGGACATTGGTCTACCGTAGATCCATTTTGCCCAGCGACCAAGCGTAATAAACTGATTCAGCAATTGGGGGATCGGGTTGAAGCTTATACCTATAATATGCCGCATGGTTTCCGCAGTGTTAGTCGGGGTTTGCCTGAAGCCCAAGTCGTGTGGCAGCGGACTGTTGATTTTTTTGAGCGAGAATTAAAACAAAACACAATATAAATCATTGGAACAACAAGGTATTATTGACCAAGATTCATTTATAGAAATAAAAAAGCGAGGGGAAATATGTCTCAACAATATGAATATGCGGGCTTCTGGATACGTTTCGGTGCCGCGATTATTGATTCAATCATTGTGATGGTTGCCATGATTCCATTAACCATGATTTTTGGTGGTGGCAATACCACAGTTGCCTCTGATGGTTTTTCATCATTCCAATTTATGTCTACGGCAGATTGGATTTGGCAAATTCTAGCCGCAGTATTTTATATTTTCTGCTGGATTAAATTTGCAGGGACACCAGGTAAACGTCTACTTCGATTAAAAGTGTTGGATGAAAAAACGGGTGAAAATGTGACTGTCGGGCAAGCTATCATTCGCTACATTGGCTATATCCCAGCAACATTAGTATTTTTTATTGGTTTAATCTGGGTGGCTTTTGATTCTAAAAAGCAAGGCTGGCACGACAAAATGGCAAAAACTGTTGTGGTGAGAGAGCTTTAATTTAGAGCGAAATTTTATCATGTAATAAAAAATTCATACGATAGGGCTTGTGAATCAATTCGCATGTCCTATAATGCCCGTGAGTTTATTCACGGAGATCCTAAATGGGAAGTTGTTCGAGGTTCGGGTTTAATAAAGGATTAAGCCAAAGCGAATACTGAGCAAGCGTGCCATTTAGGTCGGCTATCTTGCAATGAGATAGCTTTGCTAAAATGATCTAAACCCTCCTATAAAATTTTGCTGTATCCACAAAATTTATTATATTGACTGCATCCTGTTTAGTTTCTCACCAAAAATGGGGAGAAGCCTATGTTTTTTCACGCTTCCATTCAATGGTTTGCTGTTCTTAACATCTTTGTGTTATCTGGATTAATACTGACCCAAAAGGCTAAGGCGGGTCCACTCATCAACACCGATGATGTCTCTATTACAGCGGCACAACAGTGTCAGCTAGAAAGTACTTATAGCTATAACAAAGACGGAACTTGGTCTTATCAAGTTGTTCCAGCATGTAACCTCAATCAAAATTTAGAAGTATCGTTAGGTTATCATTCAAGTAAAGATCAAGATCAGATTCATGGCTTTTCAGCTCAAGCCAAAACCATTTTAAAGCCAATGGAAAATAATTGGGGTGTTGCCAGTAGTTTATTGCTATCACGAGATGATGTAAAACATCATGGTCGTGATCTGGACTGGTTTTTAAATGTGCCTGTAAGCTTTCATTTTTTAGAACAGCGTTTACAACTGGATAGTAATATCGGTTATCAACATGCAGATGAACGTTTGCTGCGTTGGGGGGTTGCATCTACCTATGCCATGACTGAACGCTTAGGGTTGACGCTTGAAACCTATAATCAAGATCGTCATACACCTTTCTTTCAAACCGCTGTACAGTACAGTGTTATCCCAAATGTTTTGACCTTAGAAGCCTCATTTGGTGACCGTTTAAGTTCCTTGAAACAGCATTGGTTTGGAGTAGGGCTCAGTTTTACACCATCATCATAATTGCCTTAAATTCACTTTAGCCACCATTAAAATGATTGAAAATAAATAGGTGTAAGATGCAATTAAAGTTTTTACAAAATATTGATTTATCAAATATCGCTGATACATTGATCAGTCTTTCGGCAGCATTTATTTTAGGTGCATTGATTGGATTTGAACGTCAGTATCGGCAGCGAACAGCGGGATTAAGAACCAATGTTTTAGTTGCCGTTGGCGCTGCGATTTTTGTCGATATTGCCACCAATTTAACCGGTGCAGAAGGGGCAGTTCGCGTGATTGCTTATGTGGTTTCAGGCATTGGTTTCTTGGGTGCGGGTGTGATTATGCGCCAAGAAGGTAATATTCATGGTTTAAACACGGCTGCCACTTTATGGTGTTCAGCCGCCGTGGGAGCATCTGCTGGTTCAGACTTAATTATTGAAGCTGTGTTAGCGACAGCTTTTATTCTAGCTGCGAATACTTTGCTCAGACCGATTGTACATGCAATTGATCGTCGTCCGATTGATGATGATACTGAGGTTTTACATGTTATCTATATTATTTGCGATCGCAGCCAGAGTAAGGCGGTGATGGATGAACTTAATTTAACTCTAAAGCATCATAATTATCCTGCTAAAGATATTGATGTGACACCGTTTGGTGAAAAAGAGGTAGAAATTGAGGTGACCTTGATTGCCACGTCCATCGACGCAGAAGAAGCACAACACATTATCAATCATTTAAATGCCATGCCACAAATCCGGCAAGCATTTTGGGACAAAAATGCGATAAATTAAACCTTAGAAATATTTTCTATATCATGGAGTTGGGATACATTGTCCTATTAATGATATATAAAATGTCGATTGTTTCACATAAAATGAAGCCAGCTTGATAACAATGAGAACAGTATGAGTTCAGAAGCACATTCAATCAGTTTAATTGCGCCAGTGGTCTTGCTTGCTGCTGCTGTAATTGCCGTTCCAATTTTTAAACGTATTGGCTTGGGCTCAGTACTTGGCTATCTAATTGCGGGTCTCATTATTGGCCCTTTTGGTTTGGCCTTCTTTCATGACTCTGCTTCGATTCTGCATATTGCTGAATTAGGGATTGTGATGTACTTATTTGTGATTGGTTTGGAAATGCAACCTTCACATTTATGGAGTTTGAGGCGTGAAATCTTTGGACTCGGTACTTTACAAATTATTGCGTGTGCTTTAGCACTGACTGGAGTTGGTTTACTCTTTGGATTTACATGGCAAGTTGCGTTTATTGGTGCGGCAGGTTTTGTATTGACCTCAACAGCGATTGTCATGCAACTACTTGGTGATCGTGGTGATATTGCTCAACCACAGGGACAAAAGATTGTCTCAATTTTATTGTTTGAAGATCTGCTGATTGTTCCGTTATTGGCAATTGTTGCTTTCATGGCACCTAACCATGTGGTAGAGACAACTTCTACCCGTTTAGAAAGTATTGGCCTTGGTTTAATTGCGATTGCTGGATTAATTGCAGCAGGGTATTGGTTACTGAATCCGTTATTTAGATTGCTCGCTGCGGCAAAAGCCAGAGAAGTCATGACGGCTGCTGCACTTTTGGTCGTGTTAGGTGCAGCATTGTTGATGCAGGTCAGTGGTTTATCCATGGCGATGGGTGCTTTCCTCGCAGGTGTATTGCTATCTGAATCAACCTTTAGACATCAAATCGAAGCCGATATTGAACCATTCCGCGGATTACTGTTGGGGCTATTCTTCCTTGGTGTCGGAATGTCATTGGATTTATCGGTGGTCGCACAAAACTGGCAACTGATTATCAGTGGGGTTTTGGCAATGATGTTTGCCAAGGCCTTGCTGATTTATATCGTGGCACGTGTCACCAAAAGTTCGCATACTGAAGCTCTGGATCGGGCATTGCTGATGGCTCAAGGTGGCGAGTTCGCTTTTGTACTGTTTGCAGCCGCAGTTAGTGCGCAAGTGATTGATAATTCAATTAAGTCGAATTTAACTGCGATTGTGGTTCTATCGATGGTACTCACCCCAATTCTGGGTATCATTTTTAAACGCTTTACTGAAAGCAAAGATCAAATCAGCTTGGAAAATGTCAATATTGCTGAAGGCTTGAGTGGTAGTGTGCTGATGATTGGTTTTGGTCGTTTTGGGCAGGTAACCAGTCAATTGTTACTGGCGCGAGGTGTTGATGTTACGATTATTGATAATGACATCGACATGATTCAAAACGCGGAAAAGTTTGGTTTTAAAATCTACTATGGTGACGGTGGTCGTTTAGACATTCTGCATGCTTCAGGTGCATCTTCGGCTCAAGCCATTGTGGTTTGTGTGGATAGCAAAGAGACCACGAATCGTATTGTCGAATTGGTTACGCATGAATTCCCATTGGCAAAACTTTTGGTTCGTTCATATGACCGTGAGCATTCGCTCTACCTCGTCAAACAAAAAGTGGATTATATGATTCGGGAAACCTTCGAATCTGCGATCAAGTTTGGTGAGGTGATTCTGCAAGAGTTGGGTGTTGATGAAGATGATGTACGGCTTATTAGCGATGAGATTCGAGAGCGTGATGAGGAGCGTTTTGAAACAGAGATCGCTGCGGATGATGTCTATGCAGGTGTGGGTTTGCAGTATACCCATGCTCATCCACGCCCAACGGCACCATTGATTCGACCTAAACAGGTTGGTCGAATTTTAAATGACGAGGATGCACAGAAAGACCTAGAAGAAAAGTAACAACTAATTCTATTCCGGAAGATTCAAATAAGCCTTAGTTTAACTAAGGCTTATTTTTTGCTTTAAATCTAAATAAGATCAGCACGAAGATACCCAATAGCAGGCCCCAAAATGCTGAACCAATTCCCCAAAATTGAACACCAGAAGCACTACATAAAAAGGTGAGTAGCGCAGCTTCACGTTCTTCAACATTAGAAAAAGCAACTGCAATGTTATGGCTAATTGTTGCAAATAAAGCGATTCCAGCAAGTGCCACAATAAAGATTTGTGGGAATGACATCAGCAAGCTGACAAGTGTTGCTGCGAAAAGTCCCATGAGAATATAGAACAGACCACAGCTAATACCTGCAATATAACGTTTGCTTGGGTCAGGATGAACTTGATCATCTAAGCTGACTGCCGCACTAATCGCAGCCAAGTTTATTGAGAAACAGCCGAAAGGCGCAAAAACAGCATGAGCAACACCTGTCCAGCCGACCAATTGATTGACATGTGGGTGATAGCCATAGCTTTTAATCATGGCAATCCCTGGTAAGTTCTGCGAAGTCATATTGATGACAAACAGTGGCAAAGCTAGACCTAAAATAGCAGACCAAGAAAAAGAGGGTTGCATCCAGATCGGTCGAGTCAGTGACCATGTAATTGCCTGTAGTTTAAAGTCAATAAACAAAGGGCAGATCGCTGCACCTAAAATCACGGTCAGCACAATGCTGTATCGTGGAAATAAGCGTTTTGAAACCAAATAGATCACCAGCATACTCAAGATAAAACCAAGATGGCTTTCTAAGCTGCTAAAAATCTGAATACCAAATTTTAATAAAATGCCTGCCAGCATGGCACAGGTTAAACTTTGTGGAATATGTGCCAATAACTTCTGGAAAATACCTGAAAAGCCAACAATGGCAATAGCAATACCACAAATAAGGAAGGCACCAATCGCTTCATACAAATCATAATGGCCTGTCGAGGCAATGATCAGTGCAATCCCCGGAGTCGACCATGCGGTAGCAACGGGATATTTATATTTCCAAGATAGAATCAAGCCCGAGAGACCAATCGCAAGTCCCAATGCCCAAAACCAAGAACTGATTTGCGCGGTATTGGCACCTAAAGACTGTGCACCTTGGATGACAAGGATGGCGGAAACACTAATTCCGATTAAGAAAGTAATAAAGCCAGCAAAAACGGCAGGAATCGAGAAATCTTGGATGAGACGTTGCATCTATGCATCTATACTTGATTAAAATTTGTTGAAAAGTATATCGTTAATGCGCCTGAAATCGTAGTTCTAAAATGATTGAATAAATTGATCGTTCAATCAAAAACTGAATTAGCTTAACGTTGAAGTTGCTAGCCTTAAACCGAAACCAAAGAATAATATTCCAACAAGACAAATACCCGTCGCTGCCAATTTATAATTATGTTTAAAGAAGCCAGCAAGTTTCACTCCCGAAAAAATAAGGGCGGTTAAATAGCTAAAACTTACAATCTGGACAATCAGCGCTAACATTAAAAAGCTAATTGCTGGGTAGGCGTAGTCAGGTTCAACAAACTGTACAAAGAAAGACAGGAAAAATAAGATTGCTTTAGGGTTAAGTAAGCTGATACTGAGCGCAGTACGGTATGGATGGACTTGATCAAGTTTAGGTAGGTCAGCTAGTTCGGCATGGTGAGGTGGTTTATTCCATGTTTGGTAAGCGCCTTGTAATAACTTAAAGCCCAAATAAGCGAGATAACAAGCACCTGTTAATTTAAGAATAATAAACAGGATTGGGAAAGCTTTGAGTAAAGAAGCTGCACCTAGTACTGTACAGAGAATTAAAATCGAATCCCCAGTAAATACCCCACAAGCTGCGGCATAACCCGTACGGATACCATAACGTGATGCCACGGACATTACATATAACGAGTTCGGACCGGGTAATAACACAATTAAGATTGTACCAATAATATATGTGGTTAAATCTGTTATGCCGAACACGATGAACTCATTAAAAAACCGATTTTCGCTAATATAGCAAAAATCGGTTTTTATAGGTGAAAAATCGACTAATTATGGTTTGATTTCAGCATCAATTCCAAAAGACTGGCGCAGCAATAAGCTGAGTTGATCACGTGCCTTGATAAAACCATCAATACCGCCTTGCAATAATTGGAAAGCCATCAAATCTTGCTCAAGTTCAGCTTTAAAACTTTCTTTGGTTTGTGCAGAGCGTTCTATTTTTTCAGCTTGTTGGGCTGATTCAACACTGAGTTGAGCTTCAACAACTTGTTGATCTTGTTCCAACTGGGCCAATAGATTTGGGGCAATGGTGAGTAAGTCACAACCCGCCAGACCAAGCACTTGTGCTGTACTACGGAAGCTTGCGCCCATCACTTGTGTTGCGATGCCATTTTGCTTGTAGTAGTTATAAATCTTTTTCACAGAGAGTACGCCTGGATCTTTTGCAATCGGATACTGCTCTACACCTTCAGCTTTTTTGTACCAATCTAAGATACGACCGACGAAAGGTGAGATAAGAGTGATTTTTGCATCAGCACAAGCCTGAGCTTGATGTAGACCAAATAATAAAGTGAGATTACATGGAATACCTTCAGCTTCAAGCACTTTTGCTGCTTGAATGCCTTCCCAAGTCGACGCGATCTTAATCAGGATACGGGATTGTTCAATGCCATAACCCTGATAAAGTTTAGACAACTCACGTGCTTTGGCAATGGTTGCTTCAGTATCATAGGACAAAGACGCATCAACTTCTGTCGAAATACGGCCATTGATCAATTTTAAAATTTCGACGCCAAACTTCACTGTTAGAATATCGATTGTGCGCTCAATTAGTTCATCACTTTGATACCCTTCCTGTTTAGCTTGGGTATAAGCATCTTCAATCAGCTCTCTGCTTTCTGGTTGTTCAGCCGCAGCAGTGATGAGTGAGGGGTTTGTGGTTGCATCTAATGGACGGAATTTTTCAATCGCTTCCAGATCACTACTATCTGCAACAACAGTTGTTAAATTTTTTAATTGGTGTAATGCGGTCTGAGTCATTTATATCGTGTTCTTACATAGACAATATTATTGGTAACTTCTGTTATAACACAATCTGTGTGAAAGCAAAGTACCGCTTTTTATTCACAGATGATTCGATCAAGTCAATTGTGCTCACTCATTTTGCTGACGTTGTTTCCTGATGTGTTCTATTAAGAACCTTGCCGCAGCACCCAAGTCACTTTCTCGGCTCCAAACCAAATCAACGTAGTACTCAAATTTAGGCGTGAAATCATAAAGATCCAAAATCTTAAGTTTCTTTTTAAGTTCAGGGTTTTCATTAAACATTTGTAAGGGCAATACCCCCCAACCCAAATTGCGAACAATCATCATACTTGCAGAGTGATGATTATCTGTTCGCCAATAGTCTTTGGAATAAAGCAGTTCAGGTTTGATGGTATGATCACGACTGGCTACAACAATTTGCCGTGTCTGCACCATTTGCTCAAATGACACTTGATCAAGCGCTGCTAGGGGGTGATTTTTCGCAATAACAGGGACGAGGGCTTCCCGTTTGAGTTCAACAAATTGTTCACGGCTATCCAATTGCTCACGCTCAAACATCAAGGCAAGCTGTGCAGATTGATCCAGCAACATCTGTAGAGCATCTTCTTGTGGTGCAGAAAAAATATTTATAGCGAGACTCGGAAAACGTTGCTCTAGCAGGGTGATGTAGTCTGTCCAGTTGGTATGCAACAGTTCAGAAACCACCACAATATTTAAAGTTGATTCTAAACCTGTACTCAATGCATGCGCATGTTGCTTCCATTGATTCATTTCAATCAATAGCTGCTGCGTCTTTTCATAGAGCGCTCTGGCTTCATCAGTTGGAACGGGCTCACGGCCAATGCGCTCAAATAGATTGAGATTGAGGTCGATTTCTAAATTGGCAATGGACATACTTACAGCAGAGGGGACTTTTCCCAATTTTCGTGCTGCGGCAGAGAAGGAGCCTGTTTCAATCACGGTTTGAAACATGATGAGTTGTTCTTGGTTAATATTCATCTGTCAAAAAAACTGAAAGAATCTAATTGGATTGATCAGTATTATAAAAATAAAATGGTGCATATCCAAACAAGAGAGTGTTATAGAAATGTTGATTTCCAAAAGAAGACTCATTCATGCAATCGTATATGAAGTGATTTTATTGGTCATCATCGCAATTGCATTAAGTTTTATTTTTAGTATGCCGATGGAAGTGACTGGTACTCTAGGTGTATTTATGGCTGCTGTTTCTGTCGTCTGGAATATGGTTTTTAATAATTATTTTGAAAAGATCGAAGGTAAATTTAATTGGGAAAGAACGATTCCTGTACGTATTTTACATGCGATTGGATTCGAAGGTGGTTTGCTCATTGCGACTGTACCAATGATTGCATATATGATGAATATGACAATTATTGAAGCATTTATTTTAGATATTGGCTTAACGCTATGTATTTTGGTGTATACCTTTATCTTCCAGTGGTGTTATGACATGGTGGAAGAGCGTTACTTCCCAAATGCAAAACTTGCATTTTAAGCAAGGTTGTTCAAAAGCATTCTTCAGCGGATTCTGAAGAATGCTTTTTTATTGAGCTAATAAAATAAGCACAATTTAATTACAGTATCTATAAAGTCAGCACGATGAAGTTTATTTAATATCGGAAGTGCAAGTTTTGAAAAAATAAAAGTGAAAATACAAATATTTCATCACGCTAGATCGTAGGAGAATAAAAACATGCCGAGTGTACTTATAGAGGTCAGGCAACAATACACAATAGATGAAGAACTAGAGATTATGGAGGCAGTGCATTCCGCACTCAGAGATGCTTTTAAAATCATGGCAAGTGATCGAAATGTACGTTTAATTGTGCATCAAGCACATCGTTTTCAATGTCCGCCAGAAAAAGCAAAACCTGAATGTTATACCTTGATCAGTATTGATGCTTTCCTTGGACGTTCCTTAGATGCAAAACGACAGCTATATAAAATGATCGTGAACAATCTTGAACCAATTGGCATACCCAAAGACCATGTTAAAATTATGCTGCGAGAGCTTCCTTCGGAAAACTTTGGTGTACGCGGTGGGCAAGCGGCTTGTGATGTTAATTTAGGTTTTAAAATTGATGTTTAGAACAAGGTTTTAAAAAGGAAAGCTCTATCAGGGCTTTCTTTTCTTTAAATAGGAAAATAGCCTAAGTAAACTAAATCATATTGATCAAAGGGCGAATTTCTTCTTTATCTAAAAAACATCATGCTAAAATAGGGAACTTATCTTTTTAGATTGCATGATTTTCTCTATGTTTCAACAAGAAATTTCTCAATTAAACCTACAACAATTCAAAGCGGGTGAAAAACGCTGGATCGGTTCCTTACTGGGATCGTCAGCGGCACTATTATTCAAAGAAATTGCCACTCAAAGTTCAAATCTATACGTCATTGTTGCAAGAAATAATCAGCATCTTGCTCAGTTGGAAAGCGAACTGGAATTCTACGGAATCAAACCTGTAATTTTCCCCGATTGGGAAATCTTGCCTTATGACCGTTTATCTCCACATCAAGATATCGTCTCTGAGCGTTTGGCAATCTTATCTAATATGCCACAAAAGGGCATTTTACTGGTTTCTGCCAGTACTTTGGCGCAGCGCGTTGCACCGTATTCGTGGGTTGTGGGTGAACATTTTGATATTAAGGTTGGTCAAAAACTCGATTTAGAAGCACAAAAAAAACAATTGGTTCAAGCAGGCTATCGTTTAGTTGACACGGTTTATGATCATGGCGAATTTGCTGTTCGCGGTAGCATCATGGATATTTATGCTTCAGGGCAAGATGAACCGATTCGAATTGATTTATTTGATGATGAAATTGAAAGCTTAAAATTCTTTGATCCTGAAACACAAAGGACTACAGAATCTTTAAAAAACTTTACGGTATTACCAGCAAAAGAATTCCCATTGAAAGAGGGGCGTTCAACCTTTAGAGATCGTTATGCAGAAAGCTTCCCAACTGCAAATCCTAAAAAAAATCCAATTTATCAAGATGTACTTGAAGGAATTGCAACTCCAGGTTTAGAGTTTTATTTACCATTATTCTTTGATAAGAAGGTAATGGAAGCGCAGAGTATGCTGACGACATACTTACCAAGTAATTGTGTTGTAATTACAAATAATGAAATTGAAGATGATTTAATTAACTTCTGGAAAGAAGTAATACGTCGTTATGAAGACCGACGCCACAACATTGATCAACCAATTCTTGCACCTGAAGAACTTTTTTTAATGCCTAATCATGTATTACAGGCATTAAATCAATTCCCACGAATTTTGGCTTCAGCAGAAGTTTTCGAGAGCAAAGCAGGTGTACTCAATATTGCAGCTGAACAACCGCCTAAGCTGGCAGTTGATTCGAAAAAAGAACAGCCTTTCGAAGCGGTAAAGCATTATATCGACCAAGCCAAGCATCCGGTTTTGTTGGTTGCTGAAAGTGCAGGGCGTCGTGAAACGCTAAAAGATGCATTGCGTGGCGTTTTGGGTGAAATCCAAAATGTAGAGAGTTTTACCCAATTCCAAAAAGATCAGCTACAGGTTGCGATTACCAGTGCACCGCTAGATCGCGGTTTGTTGCTGACTAATCAACTTTCGGTTATTTCAGAAAACCAGCTCTATGAGCATCGGGTCGTACAGCGCCGTCGTAAGCGACAGCAAGAAGTATCTGAAGAGTTCTTGGTTCGTAGTTTAACCGAGTTAAGTATAGGTGCACCTGTAGTGCATATCGATCATGGTGTTGGACGTTATGCGGGTTTGATTACCTTAGAAATTGATGAGCAGGATCATGAATTCTTACAGCTCGATTATGCTGATGGCGCTAAAGTATATGTTCCTGTAACCAATTTACATCTGATCAGTCGTTATAGTGGCGGCGATCCAGATTTAGCACCATTGCATAAACTGGGTACAGATACTTGGAGCAAAGCCAAACGCAAAGCTTTGGAGCAAATCCATGATGTTGCTGCAGAGTTATTGCATATTCAGGCCCGTCGTCAATCCAAACCTGGTTTTGCTTTCGAACTGGATCATACTGGATATATGCAATTCTCCAGTGGCTTTGCCTATGAAGAGACTTTAGACCAAGCCAATGCGATTGAAGCTACTATCCATGATATGCAGCTTGCCAAACCGATGGACCGCTTGGTTTGTGGTGATGTTGGCTTTGGTAAAACTGAAGTGGCAATGCGTGCTGCATTTGTTGCTGTACAAAACAACAAACAAGTAGCGGTGCTGGTGCCAACGACATTGTTGGCACAGCAGCATTATGAATCATTTAAAGATCGCTTTGCCGATACCGCGGTACGCATTGAAGTATTGTCTCGCTTTGGCAGTAATAAAACCCACTTAAAAACCATTGAAGATCTTGCTGAAGGCAAAGTCGATATTGTGGTTGGAACGCATAAAATTCTGCAAGAAAATATCCAGTTTAAGAATCTTGGATTAATGATTGTCGATGAGGAACATCGCTTTGGTGTTCGTGATAAAGAACGGATCAAGGCATTACGTGCCGATGTCGATATGTTGACTTTAACAGCGACCCCAATTCCACGTACTTTAAATATGGCATTCTCAGGGATGCGCGATCTATCAATTATTGCAACACCACCAGCACGTCGTTTAGCCGTTAAAACCTTTGTACAAGAACATACCGATGATTCGGTCAAAGAAGCGATTCTGCGTGAGTTATTACGTGGTGGTCAGGTGTACTTGTTGCACAATGAGGTAGATACCATTGAACGTGCCGCTGAAACGATTCGTAATTTAGTCCCTGAAGCACGGGTGGCTGTGGCACACGGGCAAATGCGTGAACGTGAGCTTGAGCAGGTGATGCAGCAGTTCTATCACAAAGAATATAACGTACTGGTGTGTTCAACCATTATCGAAACGGGTATTGATGTTCCTAATGCCAATACAATCATCATCGAACGTGCCGATAAATTAGGACTTGCACAACTGCATCAATTACGTGGTCGTGTCGGGCGTTCGCATCATCAAGCTTATGCCTATCTACTGGTTCCATCACTTAAACATCTCAAAGGTGATGCGGAAAAACGTTTAGATGCCATTCAACGCGCTTCAACACTTGGTGCAGGTTTCATGCTTGCAACCGAAGATTTGGAGATTCGTGGGGCTGGTGAGCTACTCGGTGAGCAGCAAAGTGGCTCAATGCAGGCGATTGGTTATAGTCTGTATATGGAAATGCTTGAGAAAGCGACCAAAGCCATTCAAAAAGGTAAAACTCCTAATTTTGATGCACCATTATCATTAACTGCCGAAATTAACTTGCATATGCCAGCCCTGATCCCAGATGAGTACTTGGGTGATGTGCATCAACGTTTGTTATTTTATAAGCGCATTAGTAATACAGATAGCCAAGAAAAGCTCGACAATATTCGTATGGAGTTGATTGATCGTTTTGGTATTCCGCCACAGCCTGTGAAGCAATTATTTAGTGTGCATCAGTTACGCTTGCGTGCAGAGCAATTGGGAATTACCAAAATTGACATCAATAGTAATGGAGGTTATATCGAATTTGCCCCAGATACACCTGTTCAAGCCATCAGTATCATTCAATTGATGCAGAAGAATCCAACCTACTATCGAATGGAAGGTGGGCAACGTCTGAAAGTCATGGTGCAATTAGCTGAATACGATAAACGGATTCAGTTCATTGTCGACTTATTAAATAAGCTATTAAGCGAGTTGAACTGAGCCTTTGATAATCTCGGTTTGATTGTTAATTGAGCAAGTTCTGTTTTTAGCGAGATGCACTGATGTTTTTGATCAGATGTTCACGCAATAAATGAGGAAAATCATTGTTATTTGTAATCAAACAGGTTACTAATAATATTCACATCAAAACTGATGTGATAGTATTGATCATCATTATTCTGCATCATTTATAAAGATATGTTTAGTTTGCATCCACAACTTGCTCAAGATACATTTTTTGTAGGCGACTTCCCGCTTTCAACATGTCGTTTAATGAATGATATGCAATTTCCTTGGTTGATCCTTGTACCACGTGTACCAGGCGTAACAGAATTATATGAATTAAGCCAAGCTGACCAAGAACAGTTTTTACGTGAGTCTAGCTGGTTATCTAGTCAACTTTCGCGTGTGTTCCGTGCAGACAAGATGAATGTTGCTGCTTTAGGAAATGTTGTTCCTCAGCTTCATTTTCATCATGTGGTACGTTATCAAAATGATGTTGCATGGCCTAAGCCAGTGTGGGGAACACCAGCTGTACCATATAGCAATGAAGTACTTGCACATATGCGTCAAACGTTAATGCTGGCATTGCGTGGACAGGGTGATATGCCATTTGATTGGCGTATGGACTGATCCAGAAAATAGAATAAATACAGTATTCTATAATAAGAATAGGAGGATAGAGTGCCACTAGATAGGTTGATTGATAAAGAACCTAGACAGTTTGCTTATTTTCATCGTTTGATGGGATATTCGATTCTGTCACTAATTTTGGTAATTTATACATTTACCTCAACTAGTGCTAGCTATCAACTCTATCTTCTACCTTTATTACTTATTTATTTTCTGCTTTGTCCCCGTTTAGAAAAATGGCTGCAATATAAATTTGATAAAAAAATAGAAAAAAATGTTCTTTTTGGCAATGAGGCAGTAATTATTGCGCTGATTCTCGCTGCATTGCATCTCAGTTTAGTTCCCACCTTTACGATTCTATTCGGATTGCTTTATGTAGGATTGAACAACAAAATTTCTCTGCCAGTCTCTTGTTTAATTGGTTTGATTGGCGTCATTGTTTTCTATTTCAGTACTTTTGTGATTTTTGGCGCGGAAGAATATTTCGAACCAACCAATCCTGAATTAACAGTCGTTAGTTTGCTTGGTTTGATGATGTTTATTGTGATTGGTAACTATTATCAGCATCGTCGCTTGAATATTCTTGGCCAACAACGCCAGCACTACCATAATCAAATGACGCGTTATATCGCTTTTGCAAATCAGCTTAGCCGTTATGCGCCACTGCAGTTATGGCAGTCAATTATGCGTGGTGAGGCAGAGGCGAAAATTGAATATAAACGTAAAAAACTAACCATTTTCTTCTCGGATATTCAAGGTTTTACTGAGCTTTCTGAAACCCTAATCCCAGACGATTTAGCCTTCTTGCTGAATGATTATTTGAGTCATATGACTGAAATTGCAAAACAGTATGAAGCAACAGTCGACAAGTTTATGGGTGATGCGATTCTTATTTTCTTTGGTGATCCAAACTCGCAAGGCGTTGAGCAAGATGCAAAATCTTGCGTAGAAATGGCAATTGCGATGCGTCAACAGATGAAATTGTTACGTGAACGTTGGAAGAAAATGGGTTATCCCGCTTTGCATATCCGTATGGGCATCAGTACAGGTTATTGCCACGTGGGTAACTATGGTGCTTCTCATCGTATGGCCTATACCATTGTTGGTCGTGATGTAAATTTGGCGGCACGTTTGCAGTCTGCGGCTGAAGTTGATGAAATCCTGATTGCCGATGACACACATCAGCTGATTAAGAATGAGTTTTTATGTGTGCCTAAAGTGCCAATTTATTTAAAAGGTATTCAAGGTCCTGTTAAAACTTGGCAAGTGATGGAGAAATTCACAGGTAAGAAATCAGATACGCAGAAATGGTTCGATTTCGATTATAAAGGCTTCCATCTGGTCTTAAATCTGGAAGAAGTACAGAACTATGAATATCCTGAACTGGTAGAGATATTGGAAAATATGGTTCAGCGGATCAAGACCCAGCAAAAAATTACCAATGCACAGGGTATCCCAAAACTGACTTTGGATGATGAAGTCAGATAATCCTTGGCTTAGATTTTTTAATTCAGGCGGTTATTTCTATTAAAACAACCGTTGTATGGTTTCTTGAAAAGAATTGCATCAAAGTTTTATCGATATCTTAATTCTAATAAAGAGAATAAATAAAAATGCAGCAAGTGATAGAAAGCCTGAATACGGCGATGCTGGATGATTTGGATATTAAGGATTTAATCTTAAAATTACCAAAGCCATTAAGACCTTATTTACAGGTAGCACCATCTATGTGGATGTATGATGATCCACTTTATGGTCAAATCAAAGCAATGCCTACGTTATATACGACTGGCAAGATTGTCTGGGCATCATTAGTGCAAGCGAATAGGAATTTATTCGAACCTGAGTGGATATCGTGTGCTGGAGAGGTTGTATTTGATCCATCGGGGGAAATGCAACCAGTTCAACTTGTGGAAGCGGCAGAGCAGTTATTTTCCTTAAAAGGAACTACTCCAGATTTCTTAGATCAAAAGAATTATGCTGCGCATTTGACCAATGAATTTACACGAGTATTTAATTATCCCTTTCCGCAAAGTTTAGCGGCTTTACCGTTAAAGATGTCTTCAATGTGGTTTGAGTATCGGCATTTACCAGGTGGGCTTCTTGCAATGAAGGTTTTTCCAATCATTGTGTCAGAACAAAACCCAAATTATATTATGTTTTTACCATCCTATTTTTGGCCAAATAATTTCTTTAAAGATAAATGGCTGGATTTGGCTGCGCATAGTAATGGTGGCGGTTTGTATGATGTGGAAAAGGATGTGTTAAATAAGATTATAAATAATGAATATTTAGAAGAAATTTTACTTCGACCTCAATTGGCTCAGATTTTTGAGAAACAAACACCTCTAATTCAAGAACCCACTACTAAACAGGCATCAAAAATTAAATTTAGCTGGTTTTTTATGCTCTTTAGTGTAGCGATCTTAATGGGGCTATTTTTTCTTTTTATATAAAAAAACTCCTCGTTAACGAGGAGTTTTTTAGAAAAATTAATGATTTTCCGAAGCATGGTTGATGGTGTATTTAGGAATTTCGATTTCTAAATCTTCATCAACAATCTCTACTTGGCAAGACAGGCGAGAATCAGGCTCTAAGCCCCAAGCACGGTCAAGCAAGTCTGCTTCTACATCATTCATTTCTTCAAGGCTGTCAAAACCTTTACGCACAACCACATGGCAGGTCGTACATGCCGCTGACATGTCACAAGCATGTTCAATTTTAATGCCTTGTTTTAATAAACTTTGGCATAAATTGGCGTTTTGTTCGACTTCAAATTCTGCGCCTTCAGGGCAAATTTGTGCATGAGGAAGAACTTTAATACGTGGCATATTGATCACCTATACCTTTAGTTTGAGTTTGACCAATCTTCAAGTTTCGTACCTTTTAAGGCATGGTCAATATGTCGGTTCATACGAAGCGCAGCAAAGGCATCACTATGAATTTTAAGCTGTTGAACAGCATGCTCAATCGCTGCCAGCTCGTCTGTTTTAAGACGGGCTTTTAACGCTTCAGCAGCAAGAATTAAGTCACGTGCTTGTTGCTGAGAGAGTAAATCAGTATCTGCTTTTAAAGCTTGTTCTAAAGCTTCTAACTCACGTTGTGCTTCAACTTTGGTTTCTTGCAAGTGACGGAGATGTTTATCTTCCTCAGCATATTGGAAACCTTCAACCAATAAGCGTTCAGTATCTGCTGATGATAGACCGTAAGATGGCTTAATATCGATTTGCGCTTGAACACCAGAAGTTGTTTCTTTAGCCGATACTGTGAGTAAGCCATCAGCATCAACTTGGAACGTTACTTCAATACGTGCTTGACCTGCAGTCATTGGAGGAATGCCATGTAAAACAAAGCGACCCAATGAACGGCAATGTTCAACCAAATCACGCTCACCCTGAACCACATGAATCAACATGGCGGTTTGGCCATCTTGGTAAGTAGTGAATTCTTGACGGCGTGCAACAGGAATTGCTGTATTGCGTGAAATCAAACGTTCAACCAAACCACCCATGGTTTCAAGACCAAGAGAGAGTGGGGTCACATCAAGTAATAATGAGCCATCTTGGCTATTACTAATCAACTGGTTTGCAGTAATTGATGCGCCAATCGCAACCACTTCATCTGGGTTGATGGTGCAAAGTGGTTCACGTTCGAATAATTCACGAACTGCTTTTTGTACTGCATAAGAGCGCGTAGAACCGCCAACAAGAACGACATGTTCAATTTCATCAAGTTCAAGCTTAGCATCACGTAATACACGTTTGCAGACACTCATGGTTTTATCGAGTGCAACTTGAATAATTGATTCAAAAGTTGAACGATCTAAAGTTAGACGATCATCCAATAGTTTTAATTCAGCAGAATCATGGTCTGTTAAATGCTCTTTGGCTTGACGTGCAGCCATGATGAAAACAGCGTATTCTTCATCACTTAACGTATCGATGTTGAGCTGTTTTTTCGCCCATTTTACGATTAATCGATCAAGGTCATCGCCACCAAGAGCCGTGTGTCCACCAGTCGCAAGAACTTCAAATACACCTTGTGAAAAACGTAAGATAGAGACGTCAAATGTACCGCCCCCTAAGTCGTAAATCACATAGTTACGGTCTGTGCTGAGATTGGTGTCTTGATCCAATCCATAAGCAACAGCTGCCGCTGTAGGTTCATTCAGTAAACGTAAAACATTTAAGCCTGCAAGCTGAGCGGCATCGCGTGTGGCTTGACGTTGTGCTTCATCAAAATAGGCAGGGACGGTAATCACTGCACCATTTACAGGGTTACTCAGACTTGCTTCAGCCCGATCTTTTAACTGTTTTAAAATTTCAGCAGAAATTTCAACAGGGGTTTTACGACCAGCCGCAGTTTCAAATGCAGGCATTTCATTTTCTGCACCCACAAGTGTGTATGGATGTTGGAATTTGATATCTGCTTGCGAACGCCCCATAAAGCGTTTTACTGAAACAACTGTATTTTTAGGATCACTCAGCATAAACGGTTTAGCTTCATAGCCAAACGTTGTTGAATCCTTTGCATAATGAACAATAGACGGGAGTAGCACTCGGTCTTTGTCATCTTGTAGAACTTTCGGTTTTCCCGATAGCACTGTCGCCACTAGAGAGTGGGTTGTCCCCAAGTCAATGCCGATCGCAATACGATGTTGATGCGGGGCAGTAGCTTGACCTGGTTCAGCAATTTGCAAAAGCGCCATGCGTGCGGTATCCCTTGAAAATAATCGGTAACAGCGGATTAAAAATCATCATCGAGGTCGAAGCTTTCTTCTTCGTCCAACATGCGATCTTCAGCTTTATCAATATCATTCATAACACGTTGGAAAAAACGTAATTTACGAACAGTATCACGTGCTTCTGCCCAGTCTTCGTCAGCAAAATCAATTTTAAATTCGCGAACTAGACCATCGATCCATTGCTGAATTTCAACTTTTAAAGTATTTAATTGCTCTGTAGATGTTGCTTCATCTAGTTGTTCACGCATTTCGAGTGCAGATTGCAAAAATTCAAAATCACTAATGGATTGATCCAGATGATGATCTTGTTTTTTTAAGGCAAGCAGATACGCAGCACGACTATCAACTTGTGAAAGTACTTTATATGCTTGGTTGATTTCGCTTGACTTGATCAAGGCTTGATCTTTGTCAGTGGCTTTATCTGGGTGATATTGCTGTTGCAAACTTAAAAACTGTTTTTTTAAAGCTGCTAAATCTATATCGAGTGCTTCGGGTAATTGGAACAACTCAAAATGATTCATGGGAGATGAATTCCGCTATTGATAAATACGTTAAAACAGTGCGGAACACACTGTTTTGACGAAAAGAAAGAGGGTGTTGCCAGTTAAACGGTAAATGATTCACCGCAACCACATTCACCTTTTTGATTTGGGTTGTTAAATTCAAAGCCTTCGTTAAGACCATTTTTGACATAGTCCATCTCTAAACCATTGAGATAAACCAAGCTTTTAGGGTCAACAAAAACTTTAACACCAAGTTGTTCAAATACTTGGTCATGGGTGTCGACATCATCGACAAACTCAAGTACATAAGCCAACCCAGAACAACCCGAAGTTTTCACACCAATACGAATGCCTTCACCCTTACCTCGATTTTGCAGGTAATTGCTGATGTGACTCGCAGCATTTTCAGTTAAATGGATCATGAAAACTCCAATGTTATTTCGGTGATCAATTAAGCTTTCGCTTTTTTACCGCGATAATCTTCAATCGCAGCTTTAATTGCATCTTCAGCCAATACAGAGCAGTGTACTTTCACTGGTGGAAGTGCAAGCTCAGTCGCGATATCAATATTCTTGATTGATTGAGCTTCATCAAGCGTTTTACCTTTTAACCATTCGGTTACAAGAGAGCTTGATGCAATTGCAGAACCACAGCCGTAAGTTTTGAAGCGAGCTTCTTCAATTACGCCATTGTCATCGACTTGAATCTGTAAACGCATCACGTCGCCACAAGCTGGTGCGCCGACCATACCTGTACCTACGTTTTCTGCATTTTTGTCTAAAACACCAACATTACGAGGGTTTTCGTAATGATCAATTACTTTTTCGCTATAAGCCATGTTGCTTCTCCAAACCTCGGGGTCAGCCTAATATTAATATGAGGGTAAAAACACGTTTTTCAATTGAGGGTTCAATGAATTAGTGTTCAGCCCATTCAACTGTTGAAAGGTCGATACCTTCTTTGTACATATCCCAAAGCGGAGAAAGTTCACGCAATTTCTCAACTGCAGCTTTGGTAATTGTTAACACGTGATCAATATCTGCTTCAGTTGTGTATTTGCCAAAACTGAAACGGATTGAACTGTGCGCTAACTCATCAGATAAACCTAAAGCACGTAAAACGTATGAAGGCTCTAAAGTTGCAGATGTACATGCTGAACCGCTTGAAACAGCAACATCTTTCAGTGCCATCATCAGTGATTCACCTTCAACAAAGTTGAAGCTGACATTTAGATAGTTTGCAACGTTTTGCGTTGGGTGGCCATTCAAGAACACTTGTTCAAGGTCTTGTAAACCATTCCAAAGCTTGTCGCGTAATTTACGGATACGCTCTTGCTCTGCTTGCATAGTTTTGCCAGCAATTTCAAAAGCTTCACCCATACCAACAATTTGATGTGTCGCTAAAGTACCAGAACGCATACCACGCTCATGACCACCACCGTGCATTTGAGCTTTTAAGCGAACACGTGGGCTACGACGAACGAAAAGTGCGCCAATGCCTTTAGGACCATAAACTTTATGACCAGAGAAACTCATTAAGTCGACTTTCATGGTTGAAAGATCAATCTCAACTTTACCCGCAGCTTGTGCAGCATCGACATGGAAGAATGTCTTGTTGGCGCGTGTTAATTCACCAATTGCAGCAACATCTGTCACTGTACCAATTTCGTTGTTCACCATCATCAGTGACACAAGAATAGTATCTGGACGTAAAGCGGCTTTAACCATCTCAGGTGTAATTAAACCTGTACGTGGTTCTGGTTCTAAATATGTAATTTCGAAACCTTGTTCTTCAAGTTCACGACAAGGGTCTAACACAGCTTTGTGTTCGATTTTACTTGTAATGATGTGCTTGCCTTTCGAGCCGTAGAACTGAGCAATCCCTTTTAATGCTAAGTTGTCAGATTCAGTCGCACCTGAAGTCCAAACGATTTCACGAGGATCTGCTTTGATGAGGTTTGCAACTTGCTCACGTGCATATTCGGCTTTTTCTTCTGCTTGCCAACCATAGGCATGTGAACGTGACGCAGGGTTACCAAATGTCCCTTCGAACGTTAAACATTCCATCATGCGTTCTGCAACTTCAGGCAGTACAGGAGTCGTTGCTGCGTAATCAAGATAAATTGGACGTTTCATGTCAAATACCTGTAACCGATAGAAGGGCTGAATCTAAGCTTGGTGAATTTTGGCGTAGAGCAACAGTTTGAACGTTGTCACGCGCAATTAAATCAGCAAGGGTGATTTTTGCGAGATAATCGGCAATATGGTGGGAGAGTTCTTGCCATAAGTCGTGTGTTAGACACATTGCACCATTTTGGCAGTTGCCTTTATGGTCACAACGGGTTGCATCGACAGTTTCATTTACAGCTTCGATAATTTCTAGCACAGTGATTTCACTTGCAGTGCGGGCAAGGTGATAGCCACCATTTGCACCACGAACGCTTGAAACTAACCCATGACGTTTAAGTTTTGCGAATAACTGTTCTAAATAAGCGACTGAAATGGATTGGCGTGCTGCTATTTCCGCAAGCGTGATCGTTTGTTCAGTTGGCTGCAAAGCTAAATCAAGTAGAGCAGTCACTGCGTAACGACCGCGAGTTGTAAGACGCATGATTCGGTACACATGGTTAGACTAGATGTGTAAATTTTATGAATTCCGACTAAAATAGTCAAGTTTTAAATTGTCATTATCAGTGTGAAAAGTAAAATATATTGGAATTATTGTATCCACGTATTATAAACAAAAAAGGCTATAAAAATAAAGCTTAATAGCGCGAAGCTAATATTGATCAAGCGCTGGCGTTTTTGCAGGCGATGAATACGGTTTTGATATTGCTTTACTTCAACCAGCAAGGTGTTGATTTCAGAACGCTGTTGGTCGATTTTGTCGAGTAGGGGAGCAATGCGTTGCTGTGATGCAACTGCTTCAGCTTCATCGTTAAAGATATTTAGCCACTGTTTCCAGTTCGCTAAAATGTTAGAGAGAGTGAGGTGCGGGAGTAAATCTAAAAACTCTTCAGCAAGCGTCGCATCTCCTAAAATTCGCATATTGCTAATGCTTCGTTGATTGTTAAACACAAAAATCTTAATTAGATCGATCAGTGTGCTATTAATCTCTAAATCGATGTTGCGATCCAAGGCTTTCATATCGAACAAAAGACCTTTCTCGGTAAATTGGATGTAAAAGTTAAAGAATGGAATGTAGCTGTTGATTCGGATCGTAATTTTTTTATCGATTAGCTTTTGTGCTTGCAAGCGTAAGCCAGCATCGTGTGTAAGGATGAAGGAGAAAAAAGTTTCTAAAACAATGATGACAATGTTTAGCAACAAATGGGGATGTTTATGTCTTTGTTGCGTATCACTCATAGATCTCTTTTTCCTTACCAATAACGTTAAAACAATAAAATCTGTAAACTTTGAGTATCCTTACTCAATTGTTAAAAATAATTTACATGACTTTATTGCTTTGTAGAACAGTTTTTTAAAACGATCAAGTCTTAACTTTGATATTATAAAAACATTTTTATGGTTAAATACGACATACTGTTTGTAAAGAGCTTAGGAGTAATGGTCAATGGATAACTCAAACATAGAAAATCCTAACGAAGAAGCTGAAGTAAAAACTAAGCCAAAATCAAAGAGTTCTAAAAAATCTGCACTGGATTTCAAAAAATATACACAACAAATCTGGCTTGCTGGTTTGGGTGCTTTTTCACGTGCAGAAGAAGAAGGGAATAAATTGTTTGACTCACTGGTCAAGGTCGGTGAAGAGCTGGAGTCTAAAACGGTCGATTTCGCAGATAATACTGTAGGTAAGGTGACAGAGAAAGCCAAAGAGTCCGTAACGGATACTAAAGACAAGGTTGAAAAAATTTTAGATACGGGTGTGAATCATTCATTGAATCGTATTGGCTTAGTTACGCCGAAGGATCTTCAGCACATCGAACAGCTCCTTGTTCAGCTTCATATTAAAGTGGATGCTTTGATCGAAGAAAATAATCAACTGAAGGCCAAATTGAATAAAAAGTAAAAAAATTGCAGGTAACTCGTCTGTTTATGTCGTATTTCAGTATTTATTTTAATTAAAAGGTCTTTCTAGTATTGCGTTCTCCCCCAAAGCATTGCTATAAAGGCGTCATGGCCTTTTAAACTATAGCCTTGGATCTTAACAAACGATATTAAGAGGATATTTTTTATCATGAATAAATCAGAATTAATTGATGCGATTGCTGAAAAAGGGGGAGTGTCTAAATCGGATGCTGGTAAAGCACTCGATGCGACAATCGCGTCAATCACTGAAGCACTTAAAAAAGGTGATACGGTTACTTTAGTTGGTTTCGGTACTTTCAGCGTTAAAGAACGTGCTGCTCGTACAGGTCGTAACCCTAAAACTGGTGAAGAGCTTCAAATCAAAGCAAGCAAAGTACCTAGCTTCAAAGCTGGTAAGGGTTTAAAAGATTCGGTTGCGTAATCTTTTTAAATCAATAAACGCACCATTTAGGGTGCGTTTTTTATTTATTGAATGAAAAAGTTAATTTGATCTTTATTCTCCATTCATTCGTCTTTGTTTTTCAGTTAAAATTGCCCCGAAATAAAATATTGGAATTCTTATGGAATCGTTTCGTACTCTCATTAAGGGTTGGTTGGGTAAAGTCCTGCTCGTTTTGTTTTTGACCCCTTTAGCACTTGTAGGTATTGAAGGGTATTTTAGTGGTAGCAATAAAGCAGACGTTGCGAAATCGGTAAACGGTCAAGATATTTCTAATAAAGAATTAGAAAGTGCAACCAAAAATTATAAAGACCAATATTTATCTTTGGTCAAAGGTGATGAATCACTTTTAAATTTACCTGTTATTCAAGAAAAAGCATTAGATGCATTGATTGCACGTAGCTTATTGCAGCAACAAGCTGAAAAATTAGGCATGACCCTAAGTGATGTACAACTTGAGCAAATGTTGGCTCAGCAGCCTAGCTTCCAAGAAAATGGACAGTTTTCGCAGAAATTATATGAAAACTATTTACGTTCTGTGGGGATGACCAACCAAGCATTGATTGCAAGTTTACGCCAAGACCATGCATTGAAGATGATTTCAACTTCATTGATGGATTATGCATTGGTGAGTAAATCTGATGTACAGCAGTTAGCGAATCTACAAACTGAACAACGCACTTTGCATCTTGCGAGTATCAAGTTAGATGATTATAAAAAAGGCGTGACAGTATCGAATCAAGAAATTGCAGATTACTACAACAAGCATAAAAACGAGTTTAAGCAAGTTGCCAGTGTCGATGTTGATTATGTGGTACTCACACCAGCATTATTACCTAAAGCTAACCTTGCTGTGACAGAGGCTGATTTACAGCAGGCTTATACGGCATTTGTTGATAAGCAGCAGAAAGATGTAAAGCGTGAAGTTAAGCATATCTTAATTACCACGGATGCTCGTGATGATGCAGCTGCGCAAAAGCTTGCAAATGAAGTTTATGCAAAAATTCAAGCAGGTGAATCATTTGCTCAAGCGGCAGCTCAGTACTCTGAAGACCCAAGCTCTAAAGCGAATGGTGGTTTGGTTGAAGCCTATGCACCTGGTGTATTCTCAGCTGATTTTGATAATGCGGTCACTGCATTGAAAAATGGTCAGATTTCTAAACCTGTAAAAACTCAATATGGTTATCACATCATTGAAGCAAATGCACCAGCTGCCAATATTCCTTCATTTGAGACTGAAAAAGCACGTTTAACGGCTGAGGTTGAAAAATCGAAAGCTGCGAATTTATTCAGCGATACAGTGAATAACTTAAATGAAATGGTCGTCGGTGGTGATTCACTTGATGTTGTTGCGCAAGAAGTGAAGGGTGCGCGTATCGAATCTGCTAATGCTGTAACTTTAACAACTGATAATCCATATTTAAGTGATTTGAGTGTTAAAGCAAAATTGTTTAATGATGATGTGAAAAATGGTGATCGTAATGCATCTTCAAATATTCAAATGGCAAATGGCGATACAATCTGGATTAAAGTACGCAATTATCACGCAGCAGGCGTAAAGCCGTTAAACGAAGCAACTGCTGATGTGAAAGCGAAAGTAGTTGAAGCAAAAGCGTATAAAGCGGCTCAAGCGAAAATAGCAACAATCCTTGCTGACTTTAAAACTCAGCCAGCTGCTCAGGTGGTTGCTAAATCTCAAGTTACTTTTGAAAATGCAGGCACATTCGCCCGTTCACAAGGTTTAAAACGTCCAATTGAACGTGCAGCATTTAGTATCCCAGCACCAAGCAAAGAAGGTTTGTGGTCTGCAACTACAGCGAAATTACCAAACGAATTGGTGATCGTTGCGGTATCAAACGTAAATAGCAGTGTTGCAAGCACTTTGCCAGCAGAGCAGTTGCAAGAGCTGAATAAGCTTTATCAGCAGTTCCGTGGTCAGCAAGTCTTGGAAGACTATACTGAATACTTGAAATCACAAGCAAAGATCAAATAAGTTTGTTCTAAGCATAAAAAAGCCAGTTGATATCAACCGGCTTTTTTATTGGCTGCTGTAATTATTTTTTCTGAATAAATTTGGCTTCTTCAGATTGTGGGTATTGGCTGAGCAGTTTGCTTCTATATTGATTTGCTAAAGCAGTATTTTTATCTACCTCTTTGGCAATACTATATAGCTGATAAACCGCACGTGATGCTTTAGCTGAATTAGGGTAGCGTGTGGCTACAATATTATAGTTTTGCTTGGCTGCTTTATAGTCTACTGGCTCAACAGCCAAATAAAATTCAGCTAACCAAAAATATGCATTGCCAACATAGATACCATTGGGGTGGTTTTTAATGAAGTTTTGCATTGGTTGGATTGCTTTTTTTGCACCACCTTGTTTATAGGCGTCAAGCGCAACGGTATAGGCTGCTTTTTCTAACTCGATTTGGTTGGTGGTATTGCTTGTTGTTGCTGTATTCGCTGGTGGTTGAACAGCAGATGGTTGTTGTGCTTTAGCTGCTGGTGCTGTTTGTTGTTGCTGTACTGGAGCCGTTGGTGCGATTGCAGGTGCAGCGGCTTCTATATTGTTTGTTGCAGTTGCAGCGGTTGCATCTTGGGCTTCAGGGTTATCTTCTGGTGGATCAATTTTTTGTGAAAGTAACTCTAAGCGCTGATCAAGATCAGTATAGCGATTGGTGAGTTCTTTTTTCAATTGTTCGATCGAATTATCATGTTCTTCAAGTTGACCACGTAACTTACGAATTTCTTCTTCAAGCTTCTGGTTCTTTTGCATGATTTCCCAGTTTAGACTTGGAGAGCCTGCAACAACGTTATTGGCTTGCTGTTGGCTTAAAGAGCGCGATTCAATTGGAACATTGGCATATAAATGCGCACTACTGAGCAGGGCAATAAAAAGTACGGAATGCTTTTTTAGCATAAAAATTCATCCATAAGTTGAAAAATAAAGCTGTGGTCGAACAAGTCTTCACTTTTACTTGTAACACACGAGATATAGATTTTTGATCTAGCCATTAAAACAGCAACTCATTTAAATGCAATAAGCATTTACAATCTTCAAGCATTTTTGAAGAGAAATGCGGGGGTGTTGTTTAATGTTTGTGCATGTTGAAAATAAATAGATAACAAATATATAGCAGTTGATGATGAATTAGGCAGTTGAATTAAAAACTCACTGAAAAACAGTAA
Organism: Acinetobacter sp. C26M; assembly: GCF_023702675.1. Classification (NCBI taxonomy): domain Bacteria; kingdom Pseudomonadati; phylum Pseudomonadota; class Gammaproteobacteria; order Moraxellales; family Moraxellaceae; genus Acinetobacter; species Acinetobacter sp. C26M. Next base: position 2,429,007 of record NZ_CP098478.1, on the reverse strand, counting down.
CAAGTCTTGCAACTCAGGTAAAAATCTCTATACTTTGTCAGGCAATGGTAGCCCTGCTGGTAGCTTCGCAATTGTACTCTACGAACCCCGCCAGGACCGGAAGGTAGCAACGGTAGTAGAACTATGATGTGCCGAAGTCATGCTGGTGGGGCTGCCACCATTTATTCCTCTTCGCTCGTTCGAGCAATCGCTTTCATAATTACCCCCATATCAAAACCACGATATTGTAAAAATCGAATCTGTTTTGCTTTGATTTTTGGATCAGTCACGACTTCTTGTCCAAATTTTTTCAGTTTGAGCTGATAGGCTTGCTCGAGCCAATCTACTTCTTGAAGCTCTTCAGTAATTAGTTCTGTATCTAACTGCTTCGCTTTCAAAGCTTGTTTAATGCGTTGTAAGCCTTTGCCTTTTCTCAACTGGCTGGCTAACGTTAGTTCTGCCACACGTTGGTCACTTTGATAATTGTGTTGTGCTAATTCTTCAACTAGCTTTGCAACTTCTTCTGGATTGATTGCATAGAGATTGAGCTTGGTGATTAACTCAGCTTGTGAATAGTCACGACGGGTCAGTAGGGCAAAGGCATATGAGCGTAATCTCGAGCCTGTAAGAGTTTTAGGTTTTTCTGCTTTTTCAGAATTAAACACGTTTTATTTCCTCATTAAAGAAAAACGCCCCGAAGGGCGTTTCAGCTTAGCTTTCTAAGAAATCTGGTTCTTCTTCTTCAATGTCTGTACTTTCGGCTGGTTTGTTCTTGGTGAGAAGTTGTTCACGAATCAGCTTTTCAATTTCCTGAGCCATTTGTGAATTCTCTTCAAAGTGACGAATCACGTTATTCTTACCTTGACCAATTTTATTGCCTTGATATGAATACCAAGCACCTGCTTTTTGTACGATATCTTGTTGAACTGCGAGATCAACCAATTCACCGAGCTGGTTAGTCCCTTTACCATACATGATTTGGAACACAGCTTCTTTGAACGGAGGCGCCATTTTGTTTTTTACAACTTTAACGCGCGTTTCGTTACCTGTGATTTCGTCGCCTTCTTTTACTTGACCAATACGACGAATATCTAAACGTACTGAAGCGTAGAATTTAAGTGCGTTACCACCCGTTGTGGTTTCAGGGCTACCAAACATCACACCAATCTTCATACGGATTTGGTTAATGAAGATCACCATACAGTTTGAACGCTTAGCATTACCGGTAATTTTACGAAGTGCCTGACTCATTAATCGTGCTTGTAAGCCCATATGTGAGTCACCCATTTCGCCTTCAATTTCGGCTTTCGGGGTCAATGCTGCAACAGAGTCGACAACGATCAGATCAATTGCACCTGAGCGAACCAACATGTCAGCGATTTCGAGCGCTTGTTCACCGTGATCTGGTTGTGACACCAATAGATTGTCAATATCAACACCGAGTTTACGTGCGTATTCTGGATCTAATGCATGTTCGGCATCGATAAAGGCACATGTACCGCCATTTTTTTGACATTGCGCAATTGCTTGCAGTGTCATGGTCGTTTTACCTGAAGATTCAGGACCGTAAATTTCGATGATACGGCCTTTAGGTAATCCGCCAATCCCTAATGCGATATCAAGTGTTAAAGAACCTGTAGATACAGCTTCAACTGCTTGTACAGTGTTATCACCTAAGCGCATCACTGTATTTTTGCCAAATTGCTTTTCAATTTGACTTAATGCAGCTTGTAACGCCTTACTTTTATTATCATCCATCTCAAAACCTCAAAACTTTATTTCTTAACGACTAACCCAAGTGGATGTATTGAATCTCAACTTGTTGGGACTTGAGTATAGTGGCAGATTCTAGTTGTTAATTCTACATCTGATCTGTGACTGTGCGACACAAGATGACGTATCCAAAATGAGAAAAAATCCACCCAATCTATTCATCATGATAAGACCAAGACTGAACATTTTCTTGTTTAAAACGATTGATATCACGACGATCTTTTTTACTTGGTCGATGATCTGGTCGGGCTAGATTATGCAATTTTCGTTGCGATGCATGCAACTCTCTACGCGCAATACTTTCCGTTGTTTCTTCATAAAGCAGTTGAGCGGCTGGTGCACCACCACGTACAGAAGAAAGTGCTTTCACAACCACGGTTTTTTTCTCGAAACCTTGTTGAATGGTCAATTCCATTCCAATACGCACATCTCTAGACACTTTCACCCGATCATTGTTGTGATGAACTTTGCCACCTTCAATCGCGGTTTTGGCTATCGAGCGTGTTTTAAAAAAACGTGCTGCCCAAAGCCATTTATCAATACGCATGGCATCCATGCTGTCTGTTTCATGCTGTTTTGGCATCTGTTACCTGTTGGTTGGTTTCAAGATAATCAAAAAGTTCGGTTAAATGGTCAAGTGCAGGATATGGCAGTTCGGTTGCAGCTTTTGCTGGTTTATTACTGGAAGGCTGCAAGATGCTGAATAATTGGGTAATACCAAAATCTTCAGCACCTTTAAGTACTGCAATCGTATCATCGATAAATACCGCTTGTGCGGGATCGAATGGGTGTGACTGTTGTAACTTTTGCCAAAAAGCGACTTCCTCTTTGGCATGCCCTAACTCTTCACTACTGACCATAAGTTCAAAGTAGGGGCTGAGTTCAACATTTTCAAGTTTCAGTTGTAGACCAGCGCGATCGGCATTGGTCAGTAACCAGCAACGATAACCTCTAGCTGTTAATTGCTGTAAGAGTTGGTGGCAGCCGATACGTGCACGAATTTTTTCACGATGTTCGTATTGCAGTTGTAAAACATCAACACCTACTTTAGCCGTCCAGTACGCCGAAGAATACCAAGATAGTGTATGCTTATGTTGTTGGTAGAATTGAAACAATGTTTGTTTACTTTGCTCCAGCGTACGTTGATGTACTTGAGCGTGTCGTTCAGGCAAACAATGATTCCAAATAAAATCATCAAAGGCTAAATCGAGTAAGGTACCATCCATGTCAAACATGGCGATTGGCTGCTGTAAATCTGAATATGACATAAGGTTGGTCTATGTTTATTAAAACGCTTGCCCCACAAGATCAGTTAATTTCACAACTTGTTCCGATCATGGCACAGGCAAGTCAAATATTGTTGGAAGAATACCAAAGTTATTGTGCTGGTTGCGAGTTTAATATTCAGGAAAAAAGTGATGATTCACCTGTAACGCAGGCGGACTTAAAAGTAAATCACTTTTTATTAAAGCACTTAGCGAGCGTGACACCGCAATTACCAGTATTGTCAGAAGAGAGTGATTATTCTGCGAGAGCTGAATGGCAGCGTTGTTGGATGCTTGATCCACTTGATGGCACTAAAGAGTTTATCCATGAGCGTGATGAATTTACGATTAATTTGAGCTTGATTGATGGTCATGAAACAACCTTCGCCATTATTGCAGTGCCATGCGAGCAGGTGATGTACATTGGTTATACCTCTAAATTGCCTTATAAATATAACTTTAGTCGACAAGAATGGTTTCAATACCAGATCGAAGAACATGATGTGGCATCACCACTTCAAATTGGTTTAAGCCATAACAGTAAAAACCCTAAATATAAAAATTTTATAGAACCAATTTTGCAGCATCGGGAAGTTGAGCGTCGTGAAGCTGGTAGTGCTTATAAGTTCTGTATGATGCTTGAGGGTGAAATTGACATTTATCCGCGTTTCCACCCAACATCAGAATGGGATACTAGTTCTGGGCAAGCTTTGCTTGAAAGCATTGGTGGTGGGTTGATGACCTTGGATCAAAAACCATTTCTATATAATCAGCGTGAAACGGTCTTAAATGGTGGCTTTATCGCTTATCGAGATCAGCATTGCAAAAATATTGCATATGATGCGCTTAGTCGTTCTGGCATTTTAGATTGAGAGTTATATGGCTCATGCTATAGTGAGTTAAATTAAAGCTTGTATGTGAATATGACTCTACATTTATTGCCCAAAAGCATGTTTGAAGCAATTGATTTACTTCCAGATGCTTCTACACCTGTAACCTTATTTACACGTCATTCTTTGCGCGAATTGGTAAATGGTCAGGGTTTGGCTGGCTATGATTTGCAATTGACTGAACAAGGGCGGGATCTGGCTTATGCTTGGGGGCAATATTTAATTCAAAATACGGATCGAGCGATTCAGCATTGTATTTCTAGCCCGATTCAGCGCTGTGTGGATACTGCTGCTTTAATGATTGAAGGGGCTGATGAAACGCGCAAAGTTGTTAATACTCACCAAATAGAAATTGTTGAACAGCGTTTATTGGTTGAACCAGGCAGCTTTGTTCTGGATATACAGCAGGCAGCCCCTTATTTTCGTAAACAGGGTGCATTAGGTTTTATTAATAGCTTTGTAAATAATGCTTTACCTGGGATGAAACATCCAATTACGGGTGTATTTGATGTATTGGAATTGCTTTATCATACCCATCCGACCCAACAAAATGGTTTAAGTTTAGCTGTGAGTCATGACACGATTCTTGCTGCAATTGTTGCGGTGATCTCGGGTAAAAACCAAATTGAACAAACAGATTGGCCTGACATGATGGAAGGTTTGTTTGTATGGTTTGAGGGTGAGGACTTTAACAGTAGTAAGTTAAAATGGATTTGGCGTGGTAAGCGCGAAGAATTGACTATTCAAGATTTTAAAAACACATAGAATAAAAAATAAACTATTTTTTGCAGATAAACTGAACTTTTTATCTAAGTTGCAGTTCTTTTTTTATTTTTAAAAAATTAATCCCCCTTAATTACTTTAGCTGTTAGTATATATAAATGCATGATTTATATTAATTTTAACCAATTAACTTAATTTTTCATTAACGATAATTTATCAAGTTTTTCTTGGGGAAGTGTGATGCAATTACAACTTAAGCATTTAACGGTTTGCCTGCTGTCGATCATGCTTGTCGCATGTGGCGGTGGTGGGGCTGATTCGGGTACAACAAATAATACTGAACCGCCAAAAAATGATCATGGTGCTGGAGGTGGAGCTAATCCTACACCAGGCGATGGAACCAACGAGTTACCGGGTGATGGAACGCCAGAGACTCCAAATAATGGTTCGGGAAATGCAAAACCTGAAACACCAAATAATGGCAACACGGCAACAGAAACTCCGAGTCAAGGCGGAGGCGGGAATACAGAAACACCGTCTATTCCACCGGTAGTGGAAAAGTATCCAGAGCCTCGTAAAAACGTAATAGATGAATCGGTACTGGGTTTTTATGATTACGATAAACTTGGATTGCCACGGCTATTACGTAATGATTTAAATGGAAATTTTGCTGCTATGCTGCAATTTGCTCAAAGTCATGTGGTCAATCCTAAAAATAATGAAAAAGACTCAATGCCACGTCTAACGACAGAAAAAGATGCATTGTTATTGGTGACACCACTTGCCGAAATGGGGGATCTACAGAAACTACAAGTTGAGATTTATCAAGGCAATCAACTACTCAGAACGGTTAAATTGAAAGAGCCATCAAGAATTGCAGCCTCAGACCAGTCGAATAGTGATGGACGCCCACCTGTGAGTTACTCAAAAAGAGCGTGGACGGTTGCTTTGAAATGGAGTGAGATTCGTGCCGGGCTGCATCTTCGCGTGGTAGATCTGTTGAATAATCGTAGTGGTGATTTAACTGCGGACAATATTGATTTGGCTGCACCAGGGGAATTGGTGGTACAAAATATCCGTTTAGGTTTGTTAACGGATCCACCAAAGTCAACTGGTCACTATATGTTGCTTGAACCTGCAAAGGCGGGGACAGATTATTTTCAGACCATTCCTGCTGCACGTATGATCGTGACCAAATATGAGGATTTAAAGCTCAATAAAGTCATGGTCGCAAGTGGCGTAATCTATGATGCGGCAAGTGCAACCACTGGTGATGTTTATAATGGTGATATGCGTGAAAATACAGCTAAATCAACCTTTGGTGTGGGGATTAATTTAGCCAACTGGGGGATCACCAGTGCTTCAATGGCAAGCCAAGAACAGCCGCAAATTACGCAAAGTGTGGTGGCGCATTATGCACGCGGTAAATATAGCAACGGTGAGGCAACTCATGGCTTAAGTGGCGGTAATGGTATGCTGACTTTGATTGACTCTGTAGGTAATGAGTTTAGTCATGAGATTGGTCATCATTATGGGTTGGGGCATTATCCAGGTTCTGTTGGGGATAACATGTTCTGGGCAGCACACCATGCAGATAGTGGTTGGGGCTATATCGCATTTAGAAATAAAATGCGCGGTAATCTCAATTGGACGACGACCAATTTAGGAGATGGTGCAAATGGTGTACCGAACTTCTTGAATAAATATGCCTATGGCTGGGATGCAATGTCTGGTGGTGCAACGGCAAGTAGCATTTCTAAATATACCCATTACACTGGTTATAGTACGTATTTAAAAATTCAACCTGCATTTGATCGTTATGTTTGGGATGCAACTTCCCCAACGGGTTATAAAAAATGGAATGCCACAACTCGGATGATGGAAGTTGCCCAGCCTAAAACACCAAACTCAAGTAATGTTTGGTATAACCGTGCGGATGGTAATTACTTGAAACCAAAAATGTTTGGTGTGCCAGTCTATACGATCTTGGGTGGATATGATCCAGAAGCGCAGGTTGGCTTAGTTTATCCTGCTGCGAAGGGCAACTGGGGTAATGTATTTGATCTACCGCAAGCCAATCCAAGTGCAGTAACCGCAAGTTGTTGGCTGAATGTGCAGTTTGCCAGTACGAGTCAAAATATCGCTTTAGCGCCACAGCGCATGAATTCAAATAGTAACGCCAATAAGTTCCATGTCAACCTTGCGCAAAGTGAGGCACCGCAGCAAGTGAACTTGTATTGTAAAAAAGCCAATCAAGCGGCAGTACTACTTTCAAGTACATCTATTCCTGCGAGTACAGTGGTTCTAACACCTGCAGTTGAAATTGGGAAAGAGGCTGAATATTCAGCCCTTAGAGCGATTGAGTTGCCTCAATTAGAGCAGGCTTTAGTCGAGAATAAAAACAAGCCAGTTGTAAATCTTTCGACGGATGCAAAGTTATTATTTGATTCTTATAGGACCTTTAAAGATCAACTATCGCCTGATGCTCAGAATGAAATGGTGCGTTATACCCAGCAGCAAATTAAGCTTTATCGACTCAATCGCTGGATTAATGTATATCGTTCGGACTTGACCAATTTAAATGCCGATGCATTAACTGCATTCCGTACTTTTGTTGAAAAGTTAGAGCTTAAAGGTGATTTGAATTTTGCATCAAGTACCAGTTTATTAAACAGAACCAATTGTTTAAAAGCTGAAAAGTTGGCGAATGGTGATTTAAATGCATTTATTAGTGGTTCAGCAGGTTGTGTCGGTGATGATTCCGAGAAATGGATTTATGATGCATTGGGTAAAATCCATAATAAGCAATATATAGATCAGTGCTTAACGACTACAGCTGGCAATGTTATCAACCTGACACCTTGTAGCAGTGCAAGTAGTCAAGTGTGGGAGCTTGATGCTACTGCACAAGCGATTAAGCAATCTAATCAGTGTTTTGATTTGGAAGGTGGCTATTTAACCAATAATCGTGCACGTTTAATTCGCTATCGTTGTACCAGTGGTGCGAATCAAAAATGGAGCATTCCAGTGATGAATAATAGCTTGGTGCTTGCTGGTTTGTCTGCGAAGAATCTGGTATTGGCGAGTAAGGTTTTACAATCTAGTCCTTAATGATTTGAGTGTTTTATCTCAAAGTCATAAATTGATGATATGAAGTCCTTTGGGACTTCATATTTTTTGATGCAAAAATTCTTAGAAAGTTGGAAAAATAATAAAAGTGTACTTTTAAAATGTATGAATTTTCGTCATGATATGAAAATAAAAAGCGAAACTTGACGCATAATTGGATAAAAAGATGTTATTAAACACGATTTACTTATGGGAGCCTGAAGTTTTTACAGGTAAAGTCCCTTCAGAAGATGATTCACATCAAGTTGCCTTTGAGCTGCATCAACAATATCGCAACATTGCAAGTCATGGTAGAACCTTGCAGGCATGGTTGGATTTATTTTCCAATAAGATTTGTGATCCACAATATCAGTCCTATTTTTCTGAACAGACGCAACAGTGGTTACAGGGGATTAGGGAGAGGTTTTCTCAAGGTTTGTATGCCAGTGTGCAACTTGATGTGCTAGCACATGAAGCACAGAATGATGCGGTATACCGGGTTTTTTATGAAGCAGTGCATGAAACAGGGATCG